>CACIRR010000027.1 GCA_902589095.1 uncultured Alphaproteobacteria bacterium
ATATCCAATAAATATGACTGGTGTCCATTTAAGATGACCAAAGAAAGTATAATAACCTCTTGCCTGGCCCATTAAAGCCACACCTGCAGCTGAACCGATTGACAATAAGCTTCCACCAACTCCAGTAGTAAGTGTAACTAATAACCACTGATCGATTGACATTTCAGGTCTCATTGTAATCACGGCAAACATGACTGGAATATTATCTACAATCGCAGATAAAACTCCAACAATTGCGTTAGCTATTGTAGGTCCTAAACCTTCATAAAGTATTTCAGATACTAATGATAAGTATCCTATAAAACCAAGACCTCCTACACTTAAAATTACACCGAAGAAAAACAATAAAGTATCCCATTCTGCTCTTGATATCTTTTTAAAGAAGTCAAATTTATTATCTTCATTTTCTGGATTGAAAGTAATCTTCAAATAGTAGGAATATAAACCAAGAAGACCAAGACCAAACATCATGCCGAGCATAGGAGGCAGATGAAGTATGTTATGGAAGTTTACAGCACTAAAAATTGTGAACAGACCGAGGAATATAATCATTCTTCCTCCTCTTTTCATATAAACTCTATCAGAGCTAACTGCTGGGCTTTCATTTGGAATAAAAAAATACATAATTGTTGCAGGGATCACATAATTAACAACAGAAGGTATGAAAATGTTAAAGAAAGTAAAAAACTCTACAATACCTGCTTGCCAGACCATCAGCGTGGTAATGTCTCCAAAAGGGCTATAAGCACCGCCTGCATTTGCGGCAACAACTATATTAATACAACCAATTGAAATAAATTTAGCATTACCTTTACCACATGCCATAACAACAGAACACATAACAAGCGCGGTTGTTAGATTATCAGCAATGGGAGATAAAAAAAATGTTATAATTCCTGTAAAGATAAATAACTGTCTAAAACTGTAACCGCGAGAAGTTAAATGGTATCTAACAACATCAAATACTTTTCTCTCCTCAAGTGCATTAATGTAAGTCATCGCCACTAACAGAAATAGAAATAATTCAGCAAATTCTAAAATGTTGTGCTCTAGGGCGTATTCAATTTCTTTTCCGTAAGATTTGTCACCGGAAAAGTAAAAAGCTATAATTCCCCAAATAATAGCTGCCGAAAGAATAACAGGTTTTGATTTTCGTAAATGACTAAACTCTTCTGCCATTACTACCGCATATGCTACAAAAAAGACTGCTAAACTTAGAAAACCAACGTAAGAAGTAGTAAGATTTATTTCCATAATTTTAAAGTAAAGTTAATAACTGTTTTTTCAATCCCGTAGTCGTATAAATTATTGTGCATTGCTTCGTCAATAAAAACTGATTTTTTTTCTACTTTTGCCCTCTCATAGAGTGCAAGGCTATGAGAATGTGGGACCACTTCATCTTTTTTGCCACTTATGATTAATAAAGGAGATTTTATGCTAATAATTTTTTTATAATTATCAAACTTATCTTTCACTAATAATTTAGTAGGGTAGATTCTATATCTTTTTTTAGCAACATCTGCAATTGAGGTAAAAGGAGCTTCAAGTACAGTCAGACAAAAATCATATTTTAAACTAAGTTCAACAGCAACCCCAGTTCCAAGTGACTCACCATAATTGACAATATCCGCACAATTATGATGAGTGTTATTTAATATCCACTCAATAGTAGCTGTTCCATCAAGATATAAATTTTTCTCTGAGGGATCTCCATCGTTACCGCTAAAACCTCTCCAAGATACAATTAAAGTTGAAAAGCCTGAATCATTGTATTTTTTGATACGATAGGCCCTTTCACCAATATCAAAAGAATTACCATGAAAATATACCAAAATTGGTCTATTTTTTTTTCCTTTGTAATGCCAGGCTAATAAATTTACATTATCATCAGTTTTAATAGTAATTTCGTTAATATTTTCTAAACCATAGTCTTCAGGTCTTCTTGGCCTTGAGGATTTGTTAAACAAAATTTTTCTTTGAAAAATATAGAGTGCTGCCCCAAAAAATAGGTATAGAAAAACGACTAAAAATATGTAAATCATTATTAATATTTAGAGAATTTAGATGACTACATCAATACAAGTATATGACCCTATGAGCGCTTATAATAGCGCAATAAATAAACTAGAAAAAAATGGCATAAGGGCTACTAAACAACGAAGAGTTTTAGCCAAGTTGATATTTGAAAAAGGGAAGAGACATATTTCTGCAGAAAATTTATTTGACGAAGTTAAAAAAGAAGAAAGAAAAATTTCAATGGCCACAGTTTATAACACTCTTAAACAATTTACATCATTGGGGTTAATAAGAGAGATTGTCGTAGATCAAAACAAATCGCTATATTGTAATAATAATCAAAGTCATTACCACCTCTACATTGAAGATGAAGGGAAGGTAATTGATATCCCAACTAAAAATATCGATTTAAATATTCCGTCCAT
The DNA here is from genome assembly GCA_902589095.1 of uncultured Alphaproteobacteria bacterium. Lineage (GTDB taxonomy): Bacteria > Pseudomonadota > Alphaproteobacteria > HIMB59 > CACPNW01. The sequence continues at coordinate 2,442 of CACIRR010000027.1, forward strand.
ACCTGCATGTTTGCAATTACATAACATAGATGTGATAGTTAGAATTAGAACACTTAAAGATAATAAAAGTTAGTTTTAATGAATGTAAAAAAGTTGTGGTCTCCTGCTGCAACATCAAACAATATTGATAAATTTAAAAATCAGCTAGGCAAAAATAAAAATATTTCATCTTATAATGATCTACACAAATGGAGCGTTAGTAATAAAGAAGAGTTTTGGGATAATGTTTGGGATTTTACAAAGATCATAGGAGATAAAAAAGGTGATATATTTAAAGAGGGTAAAAATTTTATTGAAAGTATTTTTTTCAATGACTCCTCATTAAATTATGCAGAAAATTGTCTTCAGGAAAAAGATAATCATGAAGCTATTATTTTTTACAATGAACAAAAACAAAATAAAAAAATAAGCTGGGATCAATTAAAGAATGACGTTTTTAAAATTGCTTATTTTTATAAAAGCCAAAACATAAATAAAAATGACAGAATAGCAGCTGTACTTCCAAATATCCCTGAAACTGTAATTTCGTTTTTAGCATGTGCACAGATTGGAGCAATTTGGTCATCATGCTCATCTGATTTTGGGCCACGGGCTGTAATTGATAGATTTAAGCAAATTAGTCCAAAAATTTTAATAATTACTGATCATTATTTTTATAATAATAAAAAAATTGATACTCTTAAAAATATTAGATCAATTATTGATGAGATACCCTCGATTGAAAAAATTGTTGTCGTTCCGTACGGAAATAAAGAAATATTAATTACAGATTTTGAATATATTAATTGGAATACAATTATAAAAGATACAAAAAAATATGAAATTTTTGAAAAATTTCCATTTAACCATCCTTTATATATTTTATTTTCAAGTGGAACTACGGGAGTGCCAAAATGTATTGTGCATGGCGCAGGCGGATCTTTAATTCAGCATAAAAAAGAACATCAATTACACTCTAATATAATACGCAAAGATAAAGTTTTTTATTTTACCACATGTGGTTGGATGATGTGGAATTGGTTAATTTCAAGTCTAGCTTCAAAAGCTTCAATTATATTATATGATGGCTCACCTTTTTTTCCTTCAATTGATTATCTATTTCAAATTGCTGAAAAAGAAGAAATAACTTTTTTTGGCACTGGGGCAAAATACATTGATTATCTTAAACAAAATCAAATTAATATTAACAAAAAGTATAAACTAAAAAAACTTAAAACAATCGCCTCAACTGGCTCTCCTCTTGTTCAAGAGTCCTTTCAATACGTTTATGAAAAAATAAAAGCTAATGTCCATTTAGCTTCTATAAGTGGAGGAACTGACATTGTGTCATGTTTTGTTTTAGGGAACCCATCTGCAAGTGTTTATGCTGGGGAAATACAATGTGCTGGATTAGGAATGAATATAGATATTTTTGATGAAAATGGAAAATCTATTGATAATGAAAAAGGTGAATTAGTATGTAAGTCACCATTTCCTTCCAAACCAATTTATTTCTGGAATGATAAAAATAATAAGAAGTATTTAGAAACTTATTTTGATAAGTATAAAGATATTTGGCATCACGGGGACTATTGTGAAAAGACTCAAAATGAAGGTTATGTAATTTACGGAAGATCTGATGCAACATTAAATGCAGGAGGAGTTAGATTTGGAACTGCTGAACTGTATAGAGTTGTTGAAAACTTAAATGATATTATGGAATGTGTAGCAGTAGAACATAATATACAAACTGATACAGAAGTAATTCTTTTTATTAAAATGAAAAATAAAATGCAATTTGATGAAACTTTAAAACAAACTATAAGGTTTGAAATAAAATCAAATCTCTCACCAAAACATGTTCCAAGTAAAATTTTTCAAGTTAATGATATCCCTAAAACAAAAAGTGGTAAAATAGTTGAATTAACTATTAAAAGTATAATAAATGGAAAAGATGTTAAAAACAAAAATGCCTTGGCAAATCCTGATTGCTTAAAAGAGTATCAGAATATATATCAAGAACTGAACAAAGGATAATTTATGCCGAAACAAATTGTAGTTACTAAATTAGGTGGTGCAGATGTTTTAGAATATCAAGACTATAAGCTACCATCTATATTGAAAAATAAAGATGTAAGAATAAAACATACAGCTATAGGTCTTAACTACATTGATACTTATCACCGATCAGGTATTTATCCAGTTCCATTTGACTTACCTTTTTGTCTCGGTATGGAAGCAGCAGGTGAAATAATTGAAGTTGGAAATGAAGTTTCTAACTTTAAAGTTGGTGATAGAGTTGCTTATGCAACTCCGCCAATAGGAGCGTATTGCGAAATAAGGGATTTTCCTGAGGAAAAATTAATAGCTATTCCAGATTTTATAAGCGATGATCAGGCTGCTTCAGTTCTATTACAAGGAATGACAGTAGAATATTTATTTGAACGACTTTACAAAATTAAAAAAAATGAGACTATACTTTTTCATGCTGCAGCAGGAGGAGTTGGACTAATAGCTAGTCAGTGGGCAAGATCAGTTGGCTGTAAAATGATTGGCACAGTAAGTACAAAAGAAAAAGCATCATTAGCAAAAGAACATGGATGTGAATTTATTATTAATTACAAAGAGGAAAAGGTGTCTGATAAAGTAATGGAAATTACTAATAATCAAGGTGTTCCTGTTGTTTATGATGGTGTTGGCAAAGATACTTTTGATGAATCTATTAAGTGTCTTTCAACAAGAGGTTTAATGGTGTCTTTTGGTCAATCATCAGGAATGGTTGAAAAAATTGACATGCACAAAACGTTTAATCCTAAAAGTTTATTTTACACAAGACCAAGTCTGATGGGTTACACTCTTAATAGAGAAGAGCTACTAAATTGCTCAAACAAAGTTTTTGATAAAATTAAAAATGAAGATGTCAAAACTAATATATTTAAAAAATTTAAGTTAAATCAAGCTAGGGAAGCTCATAAAACACTGCAATCACGTGAGAGTTTCGGTTCAATAATTTTAGAACCGTAGATGGCGACCCCTAGGAGAATCGAACTCCTCTTTTCAGGATGAAAACCTGATGTCCTAACCGATAGACGAAGGGGTCTTCTGAGGGGTTATATACATATTAAACTTAATTTTTCAAATTATTTAATCAATTTTCATAGCATCTTTAATTATTAATTGAGGTCCATTCTCTCTTGAAAATTTATCAGGCGTGACAGTACATCCAAAATATAAATTAAAATTTCTATAATTCTCGAGATAATCCCCAAGCATTGTTCCAACAGAATTAAAACAAATTCCTTTGATTTTTTCACCCAAATCATTTTCGAAAAATATTAAAATATGCTTATCTTTAATGATTTTTATTGAGTCAATTTTTAAATCACTAACAATAAAATGTGGCTCAGGATTACCCTTTCCAAAAGGTTGAAGTTTCTCAAGAGAAGATAGAAGCATGTGATTAATATCGTTTACAGAAATAATTAGGTCATAATTTATAATCTTTTCAAATAAATTCTTTTCAAATTTTTCAAAACTCTCTTCAAGATATTTTGTAAAACTATTTAAATTTTTATAATCTATTTTTAAACCAGCAGCCATGGCATGGCCACCTCCTTCTATAATTATTTTATTTTGTTTCGCATTAAGAATGATATTACCTAAATCAATTCCTTGTATAGATCTTGCGGATCCAACACCATTTGTATTCAAGAAAGATATAACTATAACTGGTTTATTTAATTGATCTAATAATTTACTAGCAACAATTCCTAAAACACCCTGATGCCAGTTTTCACCATAAACTAGAATATATTTAGAATTTTTTTGGGTTATAGCCTGTTTAGTTGCTTCTTCTAAAATTTGTCTTTCAATGAGTTTTCTTTTTTCATTTAATAAAAAGAGTTTTCTACTTATTGTTTCAATTTGCTCTACATCATTGGTAATTAAAAGTTTTGAAGCTAGTGATGAGTCGTCTATTCTGCTTGCCGCATTAATTTGTGGTCCCACAATAAATCCAAGATCTTGAGATGATGGTGAGGAATTGAGTTTAGAATTATCAATTAGTTTTGAGATGCCCTTATGGTGCCTTTGATGAATAAGCTCCAACCCTTTCATAACGAATAATCGATTATATTTTTGCAAATCAACTACATCACATACTGTTCCCAATGCTACTAAATCCAAATATGATAGAAGATTTGGTTCTTTTTGTTTTATTGTATCATGCTCTCTTAATTCTTTTCTTAGCGCCATCAAAAATAAAAAAGTAACCCCAACTGCTGCCATCTGTTTAAAATCACTTTCATCATCAAATCTATTAGGATTGATTATTGAATGCACTTTGGGTAATTCGAATTCACTTAAATGATGATCAATAACTACAACATCCATTTTTTTGAATTCACTGTTATCGATGATGTTATTTGCTGTTGTTCCACAATCAAGAGTAAATAATAAATCAACACTTTTTGATAGCATTTCTCTCATTAGATGAATGTTTGGTCCGTATCCATCTTCCAATCGATTAGGTATCCTCAAAACTATTGAAGCATTATAATGTTTTAGAAATTTAAATAATATACTGGCTGAAGTTGAGCCATCTACATCATAATCTGCAATTATTCCAATCTTTTGATTTTTGAGAATTGCTTCAGTAACTCTTTTGACAGCGATATCCATATCCTTTAATTGTGTAGGATCTGGAATATGATTATTAATGTTTGGATTTAAATAAAAATCAATATCTTCATCTTTTATATCTCGTATAGATAGAAGTTTAGCTACTATTAATGTTAGCTCAAACTTTTGGGATAGTGACAGAGCATTTCTTTCATCAAATTTTTTTAACTTCCATTTGTTCTCAAATAATGAGTTAGACTGCTCAATTTTAGTAATTATGCTATTCAATTGGAATTATTGATATATTTTCATCCACAAACTCTAGATCCCCAATTTTTTTAACTGAATTGAGTAACTCGGACATTTTAATTTTATGAGTTGTGATTAAAATAGGTATATGGTTTTCTTTACTATCAGCGAATTGAAGAATTTTTTCTACCGAGATATTATACTCGTTTAAATAACTTGTAATTTTAGATAAAACACCAGATTGGTCAATCACTCTTATTCTTAAGAAGAACTTAGACTCAATATTTGATGAGTCAAACTTTTGATATTCTATTAATTGGCCAGTTTTATAACCAGTTGATCTAAATTCACTGTTGCTTGCAATCTCAAATATGTCTGAGAGAATAGAACTTGCAGTAGGTAATCCTCCTGCCCCCTCTCCTTCAAGATACAAATTTTGAAGTTGATCTGTCTCGATGTTGATCGCATTCAAAGCATTGTTTGCATTTGCTAAGGGTTTATCTAATGAAATTAATTTTGGTTTTGTAGAACTATAAATTTTATTATCAATTACACATGTTTCAGATATTAGTTTAATTCTATAACCCAACTGCTTCGCAAAATTTATATCTTCAATAGTTATATTTTGGATTCCTTCTATTTCGTTTAAATTAAAATCAATTTCTCCACCAAAAGCAATAGAGCTTAATAAAGTCAGTTTATGTGCCGCATCATAACCACCAATATCTAATTTAGACTCGTGATCTGATGTAAAACCTTTTTGTTTTGCATCTTCTAATACATCATTAAATGATTTATTTTGGTATTCCATTGTAGTTAAAATATAATTTGTTGTACCATTAAGAATTCCTGAAATTTTTTTAATCTTATTCAAAAAAATATTATTTTTTATTGTTTTAATTATAGGAATGCCTCCTGCTACTGCTGCCTCAAAAAGCAAAGAAACTTTATTTTTTTCAGCAATATTAAAAAGTTCCTGTCCATGCAGCGCTAGCATTGCTTTATTACCTGTAACAACATGAATTTTTTGATTTAAAGCTGATTTTACTAAATCATAGCTGATACCTTTTTCATAACCAATTAACTCAATTAAAATATCAGGCTTTGCATCATTAATATTGAGCAAATCTATTGGAGTCTCTGCCCATTTATATTTTTTAATATCAAAGCTTCTTTCTTTATTTTTATTTTTTGCTGACAGACCTATGATTTCTAGATTTAAATGAGATTTTGTTTCTACATATGAAGAATTTTTTTCTATCAAATTTACTACCGATGAGCCCACATTTCCTAAGCCAGCAATACATATTTTTAATTTTTTCATAAATTATTTCGTTTATTTTCTATACAAGTGTCAATTTCATTCTTATCATTTGAAGATAATTCACACAAATCAAATAATTCTTCCTCAGTTAACTTTAAATCTTTAAAATTTGGCACAGAGTCAATGTCAGGGTAACTGCAAGAAATTAAAGTTACAAATATAAAACTTATTAAAAGTTTCATGCTACCAAAGCTATATTCTCTTCAAAATCATGACTTACATTAAAAGATTGGACTGCTTGACCTGCAGCTCCTTTGACAAGATTATCTATAAGGCTAACTAAAATTATTTTTGTAGAATCATAATGATCAAAAATTTTTAGGACACAATTATTGGTATTTTGAATCGAAAAAAAATCGGCTCTTTGGTCATCATTTTTAAATTTTATAAATTCGTTATTCGCAACAATATCGTTCAAACAATTTATCACATCAGTTTTATTAAAACCTGGCATTAAATCACAATATATAGTTGATAACATGCCTCTAAAATTAGGTAAAATATGAGGGTTAAATGAAAACAAAACATCTGATGATTTTGAATGTTTCATTAATTCTTGTTTAATTTCACAAATATGTCGGTGAGAATTAGTATTATAATTATAAAAATTATAATCATCTGCATTTTTAATATTTTTCAAATCAAACTTTTTTCCAGCACCACTATACCCTGATTTAGAATCAATAATTATATTTTTTGAGTCAATAACTTCATTTTGTAATAAAGGGATTAACGGAATAAGAACAGAGGTTGGATAACAACCGGGAACTGCTATATTTTGTTTATTTACTAAAAAATTTCGATAAATTTCAACAAGCCCATATTGAAATTCACTCAGTAAATTTGATGCAGAGTGTTTTTCATTATAATTTTTTTCATATACATCAATATCATCTAGTCTAAAATCAGCAGATAGATCAATAATTTGAATTTTATCGTAAAATGATTTTACATATTTATGTGATATTCCATGCGGTAGCGCCATAAAGACTGTATCAGCTTTAGAATAATCAAATGTTTCATTAAGTTGGGTAACAGAATTATCATAAACTTTTATAGTTGGATCGATGTCTTTAAGCAATGTGTTAGGGTTATTTTCTGTGCCAAAAAAAACAATATTTACGTTTGGATGTTTAGATAATATTTTAACTAACTCTAAACCCACAAAGCCAGTTGAGCCAAGTATGGCTACTGATACTTTTTTTGTCATAATAAAACTTATCTTTTAGAGAATTGATAACTTCTTCTTGCTTTTGCTAAACCAGATTTTTTTCTTTCAACAACTCTCGGGTCTCTTGTAATAAATCCAACTTTTTTAAGTGCTGGCCTTAAGGACGAATCATAAATACTTAAAGCTTTGCTAATACCATGTCTTATTGCTCCCGCTTGACCTGACAGACCACCGCCTTTGACAGTAGCCATAATTTCATAACCACCTTCTCCATCTACCACATTAAGAGGTTGATTAACTATCATTTGCAGTACGGGTCTAGCAAAATATTTGTCTAAAGATTTTCCATTAACGGATATTTTGCCATCGCCTCTTTTTAGCCACACCCTAGCTATTGAATTTTTTCTTTTTCCAGTAGCATAAGCTCTCTCTTTATTATCTAAAGCAGGCTTAACAATATTTTCAGAATTTGTTTCTATGTTTTCCATATTTATCTTTTTGAATTTTTTAAATTAAATTTATTAAAATCAATTTTCTTTGGTTGTTGAGCATCATGTGAATGATTTTCCCCAGCATAAATTTTACAATTAGATAATTGTTTTTTACCTAAAGGTCCTGAAGGGATCATTCTTTTAATAGCTAACTTAATAATATCACTTGATTTATCTTTAGCTTTCATTTTTTCAGGATTGGTTTCTTTTATGCCACCAGGGTATCCTGTATGTCGGTAATAAATCTTATCTTTTGCTTTTTTACCCGTGAGATGAACATGATCAGCGTTAATTATAATTAAATTATCACCACAATCCTGGTTAGGTGTGTAGTTTGGTTTATTTTTTCCTCTCAGGACATTAGCTGAGTATGCAGCAAGTCTGCCTAAAACGGCATCTTTTGCATCAATTAGGATCCAATCTTTTTTGATTTCTTCTTTTTTTAAACTGAATGTTTTCATTTCGATGCTCCACTTACATATTAGATAAATTTAAGTCAATACAATAATAAAAAAAACCCCCAAAAAAGGGGGTTTTAGAAAGTTATTTAGTTAATCAGTTATGCAGTATCTTTTACTGCTGCATTCCAAATAATTAAACCAAATAGGATCTTATTAACAAAATCTGCTAAATTGTAGATCCAGTTTAAAGTATTAGCATCAACTGATCCCATCATTAGACCAAAGACATAACCCAATGGGTAAATAGCCCAACCGATAAGTACAATTAATCTCATTGCATTGAATGCAGAGGAAACTGATTCATTTGATGCAGCTGCCTGACTTGCTTCTCCTCTGAATATTTCCCAGATGATAACAGCCCATCCAATCATTCCAATGATAAATCCTAGTAGAACAGAAACCATTCCGGCTTCTCCAAGATAACCACCTATTACCATAACCAAAGTACCAACAAGAAGTCTCCAAAAAGCTCCTCCTGATACAACTGCTCCAGCGGCTATAAGTATTAAATAGAATTCAACCATTTGAAGTGGAACGGTTAAAACCCAGTCAATATAACGGTATACTGTAGGAGACTCTCCCATTTCTACCCAGAAATCTCTCATGTACATATAGTGAACAGCAGCAATAAATGTAATTAATCCTGCTACCACCATTGACGTTCTCCATTTTCCAGAAACCCTCATTCCTTCATAAAAAAAGAAAATAGTTGAGGCCCACATTGCGATTGAAACAATCCAAAATGTAATTCCTACAAAATCAGAACCATTTAAAAAACTATGATCCATAAAAAAATACTCCTTGTTTTTACGTTGCTTTTATAAGGAAAAAAAAACATTTTTAAATAGTAAAAATTAATAATTATAAAAGTTTTTCGTATTAAATTATTAATATAAATTATTGAAATTTAATACTTTTATTTATTTTATCAAAGATTTCAGGTTATTTATAATTTTTTTTATTTTAACTTGAGTTTTAGAGTCAGTAGCCAAATTTTTGTCTTTAAGTGCAAAATCATATTCACTGGTTGTATTTTTATATAGTTTTTTTGAAGACATAATTTTATTAACTAAATCGAGTGAATAATTATGCTTACCTTCCTCAAATAAAATATTTTTGATATTTGATAACTTTTTAATGTGGGTTTGATTAAAGTAGCGAGTTCCACCTTTTGTTCTAATGGAAAGACCCTCAATTCTTAATTTATTGGTTTTAGGATCTACAGAATCCCAATGCCGTATAACATGTTCCTTTAAATTTAAAATTTTAGATACTTCACTGATGTTATAATACTGTTTATTTTTATACATTAAGTGAGTTTAAGTATTTAAGTACGTTTTTACTTGCTTTAAAGGAAACTACTTTTCTCTCACCAATCATAACCTCTTCTTTAGTTTTTGGATTTCTGCCAATTCTACTTTTTTTGTTTTTAATACTAAAAGTTCCAAAATTATGGATTTTCACTTTACCTGATATTTGAAGCCCCTCAATAATAATATCCAAAATATCACCAACTAAATCGATACAATCTTTTTTTGGCAAACCAAATTCATTGTGTATAGAATCTGCTATGTGAATTCTTGTAATATTTTCTAAATTTGTCATAGATCTCTAAAATTATTTATTATCTTTAGATTTAAATCATTATCTATAAAATCAAAACACTTTTTGATTGCGCAGCTAAAGGCAAATGGTGATGCACTACCATGACTTTTGATTGATATACCATTCAATCCAATTAATGTTGCACCATTGTATATTTCAGGATTAATTTGGTCTTTAAATATCTTAAGATCATTTTCCAATAATTTAAACGCTAAATTATTTTTTATTGATTTCTTAAATATATCCTTCAAATTTGATGTTATAAATTCTGATAACCCCTCAGCAGTTTTTAAAATTATGTTACCTGTAAATCCATCTGAGAGTAAAATATCACATTCTCCAGAGGTTATTTTATTTGGCTCAACAAAACCAACAAAGTTATTTTTTAAAAAGCTGTTTGAAATTAAGTCATGAGCCTCTTGAAGAAATTCCAAACCCTTGTTGTTTTCTGTACCAATATTTATGATACCAATTTTTGGAACTCTTTTAGGGTCAATTATAGAAAAATATGAATAACCCATAAGAGCAAATTGAAACAAATTGGATGGATCAACTTGAACATTGGCACCTAAATCTAACATTAATGAAAAAGATTTTTTATTTGGTATATCTGAGCAAATAGCTGGTCTATCTATACCTTTTATCATACCTAATAGTAATCTTGATAAAATCATTAAAGCAGCTGTATTTCCAGCTGACACAAACCCAGAATTTGCATTGTCTCTAACATATGCTAATCCTTTATAGATGCTACTCTCTTTGCGCGATCTTAGTATTGTGTTAGGTTTATCCTCATCCAAAACATTTTCAGCACAGTCTACAATGTCATAATTTGAAATTTTTAATTTATTTGCATTTATTACTGCTTTTATGTTTTCTTTGTTTCCAAAAAATAATAACTTTACATTCTGATGATTCGTTGAAAAAATTTCTGACCCCTTTAAGGTTTTAAAAGGACTGTTTTCACCACCCATTGCATCAATAGCAATAGTTAGCTGTCTAGTGGACATTAAGATTAGTCTTTAGATTTAGTTTTTTGTTTTAAGATTTGGCGACCATTATACATCCCAGTAGACATATCTATTCTATGAGACAATCTAGGCTCTCCAGACTCCTTATCCTCGATAATGTTTAGTCTTGATATAGAGTCGTGTGATCTTCTCATATTTCTCTTTGATGGAGAAGTTTTTCTCTTTGGTACAGCCATAATAGACCCTCCAATTAGACTTATTTAAACATAATGCAAGGAAAAATATTACAATTTCAACAAATTATGTTTTGTTTTATATTAAAATACGATTGTATAATTCTTTTAAGTTTGAAGCGATTTGATCAATATTTTCTTTAGGCAAAGTATCAATTTTATACAAATATTCATTTATGTCTAATTCTTTATTATTTTCAAAAACTGCGTCCAGTATCTTCAATCTATAATAAAATTTTTTAACATATTTTTTTACATATTTGCCAATAGACATATCACCAATACCCTGTTCTCTAAAATGTTGGTCTAAATCTCTGACAAAACTATCTATAATTTCTTGACTTATAATTTTGCTATTTGTTGTATTTTTGTCTTTTAATTTTTTTAAATAAAATATTGTAACTATACAAAATATTTCAAAAACATCATTAAAATTTACATTTTCATCACTAATGTCATTTTTTATAAAATTATTAGAGTGATTTACTATTTCTTTGTAAAAAGTTAATGATTGATCATTGAGATTATTTTTTTTTAAATTAAAGTACTTAAAAAACATAAGATGAAACTATTAAAATTACTATTATTCCTTAATTTATTCTTTGCAATAGCAAGTTGCGCTGATCCAAAAATAATTTATTCAGGTAAAATAATTAATCAAAAAAATTTAGAAAATTTAGACACATCAAATAAACAAGAATTAGTCAAAAATTTAGGTCAGCCAAGTTTTATTGATCCAGTTGAAAATAAGTTTTTTTATTATTCTGAAAAAATTAAAGAAAATAATTTTTTTTCAAAAGAAAATGAATACAGTTATATTTTTGTCTTCGCATTTGATAAAAATGATAGAGTCATTCAAAGAAAAGTATTAAACCTTAATGAATTGCAAAAAAATAAAATGAATAAGATTGAAACTGAAAACAATATTATTCAAAGAGGTTTAATAGAAAAAATATTTGGGGGTGTAGGGACTCAGAAAGCCCCTATCACAGATTAATTATATTATAGTGCTATTGAAGCTAAAAGTAATAAAGCAACAATATTTGTAATTTTAATCATTGGGTTAACTGCAGGTCCAGCCGTATCTTTATACGGGTCACCTACAGTATCTCCAGTAACAGCTGCCTTATGAGCTTCACTACCTTTGCCACCATGATTTCCATCTTCAATATATTTTTTTGCATTATCCCATGCTCCTCCACCAGCAGTCATGCTAATAGCAACAAAAAGTCCAGTTATGATAACACCCAATAACAATGCACCTAAGCAAGATAAAGCGGCTGATTGACCAGCTATAAGAAGTATCACAAAATATACCACTATCGGTGATAATACTGGTAGCATTGAAGGAACAATCATTTCTCTGATTGCTGATTTAGTTAGTATATCAACACATTTGCCGTACTCTGGCTTACCTGTTCCTTCCATAATTCCAGGAATATCTTTGAACTGTCTTCTCACTTCTATTACAACTGAACCAGCAGCACGCCCAACGGCAGTCATGCTCATTGCACCAAAAAGAAATGGAAGCAAACCTCCTAATAACAAACCAACAACTACATAAGGGTTTGAGAGATCAAAAGAAACATCAACACCATACAAAGAACTATTAGGATCTTTTGCAAAATGCTCTAAATCTTCTGTATAAGCTGCAAATAACACTAGAGCACCTAAACCTGCTGAACCAATAGCATAGCCTTTAGTTACAGCTTTAGTTGTATTACCAACTGCATCTAATGCATCTGTAGTTTTTCTTACATTATCATCTAATTCTGACATTTCTGCAATTCCACCTGCATTATCTGTTACAGGGCCATAAGCATCCAATGCAACAACCATTCCAGCTAGAGCTAGCATCGTAGTCACTGCAATTGCAATTCCGAATAAACCAGCTAGTGAATGTGTTATTATTATACCGGCTACTATTATTATAGCTGGTAAGGCAGTTGCTTCCAAGCTAATCGCAAGCCCCTGAATAACATTAGTGCCATGACCAGTTGTAGATGCTTGAGCTATGCTCTGTACCGGTCTGTAGTTGGTTCCAGTATAATATTCAGTGACCCAAATAATTAAGCCAGTAATAATTAATCCCAGCAAACCACAATAAAAAAGAGACATCCCTGAGAAAGATTTATCCTCTACAGTAAATATAGAACCTAAACCAATTACATGATCAGTAATGAAATATAGAAGTATTGCAGATAAAATTGCTGATACAGTGAAGCCCTTATAAAGAGCAGCCATTATATTTTCACTTTTACCCAACTTTACAAAATAAGTTCCAATAATGCTTGCTAGTGTGCAGACACCTGCAATAGCAAGAGGATACATCATCATTGAAGACATATCAGAGAAAAATATTGAAGAGAGAACCATTGTTGCAACTACAGTTACTACATAAGTTTCAAATAAGTCAGCAGCCATACCTGCACAATCTCCCACGTTGTCACCCACGTTGTCGGCAATTACCGCAGGATTTCTTGGATCATCTTCAGGAATTCCTGCTTCAACTTTACCAACTAAGTCAGCGCCAACATCAGCACCTTTTGTAAAAATACCACCACCCAATCTTGCAAATATCGAGATAAGTGATGCTCCAAAACCTAATGATACCAAAGGAGCAACAATTTCTCTTCCAGGGAAAAGGCCAGAATTATCTAAAACAAAATAATATAAAGCAATAGATAATAATGCAAAACCTGCAACCAACATTCCTGTTACAGCTCCAGCTTTAAATGAAACAGACAAACCTTCTGCTAAACTAGAACTTGCAGCTTGTGTAGTTCTGACATTAGATCTTACGGAAATATTCATGCCAACATAACCAGCAGCACCAGAAAAAACTGCACCAATTAAGAAACCAATACCAGAAGATAAACCGAACACTATCCAAATAAGTACAAAAATAACAACACCAACTATTCCTATGGTCATATATTGTCTGTTTAAGTACGCTCTTGCGCCCTCTTGAATTGCTCCCGCAATACTAGCCATTTTTTCATTGCCAGTGCTTAAAGATAAAATTTGTCTTGATGTGATCAAGCCATACAAAACGGCAGCTAGACCACATAATAATATAAATATTTGCATTGTTGTCATTGTTGGTAATCTCCTCGAATTTTTTGGGTCATATGTCAGAAAGTCTAGGAAAAATCAAGATTTTAGCAAAAATGATCAAAACTATTAGTATTTATAATAGGCCTTAGAGAATCATCATAAATTCCAGTTTTGTTTATAATTGACCCTACTAAGGTAATTTTTACTTTATTTCTCTTTGCTAAAGTTAATAATTTTTTTCTGTTTTTTTTGAATGAAGTAAATAATAACTCATAATCATCGCCCCAAGATAGAATATCTGAAATTTTGATTTTATTACGGTTATCGGTCAAAAATTTTTTTGCTATATCTGAGATAGGAATTGACTCTCTAAATATTTTTGCACCAAATTTACCATGAAGAATTTTTTGCAAATCGCCAATAAAACCATCTGAGATATCTACAGCCGCATTTATATACTTAGAGGATTTTGAACCAAACATACATGGCTCAGGATATAAATAAAAATTTTTTAATTTTTTTATATGTTTTTTTTCAAATTTTAATTTAGGATTTTTAATAATCTTATATCCTAAAAATGAATTACCTAAATCTCCAGTCACCCAAATATCATCTCCTAATCTAGAATTTTTTTGCTTAATAATATTTTTTAATATTGACTCTCCAAAACAAGTAATAGTCAGATTAATCTCTTTAGATCTCGAAATATCTCCTCCAAGCAAATACATATTGTATTTTTTTTGGATTTTACTTAGGTGATTGGTGAATCGTTTTAACCAAGTTTTGTCAATTGTTGAATTGATGGATAGATTTAGAGTATAGGTTTTTGGTTTAGCTCCCATTGCTGATATATCAGATAAATTTACACACATTATTTTTTGAGCTATAGATTCTGGAGGGTCATTGGTAAAAAAATCAATATTCTCAACAATAGTATCAGTTGTAACAACAGTTTTGTTTTTTGATGAAGTTTTTAGAAACGCTGCATCGTTTTCAAAATTGAATGTCCCAGTTGTATTTAAATTAAGTTTTTTTAAAAAATTATTTATTATAAAC
>CACIRR010000028.1 GCA_902589095.1 uncultured Alphaproteobacteria bacterium
CGTGGGTAATATTTTTATTTTGTAAAATTTTACTAATTATTTTTTCAGGATGCCCTCTAAAAATATATAATCTACTATTAAGTTTATTGAGTTGGCTATTTAAACTTTTAAGAGATTTTTCTAGCCAACATTTTGATGCCTGCCCAATTTTTTGATTTTCATCATAAATATATATAGGTATAATTGATGCAACATTTTTTGACAGATTCTCAATAGAAGGATTGTCAGACAATCTTAAATCTAACCTAAACCAATGCACACCTATATTATCTGCCATAGATATTGAAGTAGGTTGTAAATTGTAAAAAAAAAGTAAATTTATTTACTATGTGGAGGCATTTTCTTTTCAACAAACCACACATGTTTTTTAAGAACAGGGTCATATTTTTTTAACCTTAACTTTTCAGCCACTTTCATGCCCTTTGTTGGCTTTCTGACAATATATTTTGTACCCGTTTTAGGATTTTCTTCAGGTACCAATTGTTTTAAAGCGTATGAAGTTTTCTTTGCCATGAGAGCCCTATATATTAAAAATTATTGAAATAAAGTGTTTTTTAAAGATCGCTTACTGTTTGTTTAATAAAGGGGCTATATAAACCTTTTCTTTTTGCGATTGATATTTGCTTGTTTCGATCAACTAAACTCTTTTTCTTGGCTTCACTTATTTTTCCATAGCATTTTGGACATGAAAGTCCCTTTAGATATTTTTTTGATTTAATTTGTGTTTTTGATAACGGTGTTCTACATGCATGACAGAGCTGAAATGTTCCATCCTTGAGCTCATTTTTAACTGAAACTCTATTATCAAAAACAAAACACTCACCATCCCATAAAGAATTTTTTTCTGAAATTTTTTCTAAATAATTTAATATGCCACCATTTAACTGATTAACATTTTTAAAGCCTTTTTTGATCATATAGGAAGAAATTTTTTCACATCTAATCCCACCCGTACAAAACATTGCAATTTTTTTATCTTTAGCCTCACTCAAGTTATCTTTTAAATAGCTTTTAAACTCAGTGAAACTTTTTGTTTTAGGATTAATAGAGCCTCTAAAAGATCCCATTTCAACCTCAAAATCATTTCTTACGTCAATTAAAATAGTATCATTATCTGTAATTAGATTATTCCAATTTTCAGGTTTAATTTTATTCCCTGTAATATTTTCAGGGTCAGCCATTTTGGTTCTTAAAGTAACAATTTCCTTTTTTGGTCTTACCTTTAATCTAAAGAAAGGCATAAATTTAGAGTAAGAATATTTTGGATTAAAATTCTCAAAGCCTATTTTTTTTATTTCTAACTGAAAATTCTTTATACTTTGTGATGTACCTGCAATTGTACCATTAATACCCTCTTCAGCTATAATTATTGTCCCTTTGATTTTGTTAAATTTACAAAAATCAGAAATTCTGCTTTTTATTCTTAAAAGTTCTTTTATTTGTTTGAATTGGTAAAAAGATAAGATAGTAAATTTTGAATTTATCATTTATGCACCTAATATAATAACCTTACTCAAATTTCTATGACAAATAACACTATAGAAACTGCTCTAAATTTCTTATCAAATAGTTCGATTGAAACAACACCAAATGTTTATGCAAAATACGGACAATTTGCAGATCTTATTTCTAAAGATAATAATATTTATGTAACATACCTGCCTGATGAAGATATGAACAAAGTAATTAACACATCAAAAAAACTCTCAGATGAGGGGTATCAGGTAATTCCTCATTTACCCGCAAGAACAATAGAGAGTTACAGAATGTTAGAAGAATATATAAAAAAATTATCAGAAGAATGTGGCTGTACGAAAATTTTGGTAATAGGAGGTGGGGGTAAGCAAAAAGGAGAGATAAAAAGTTCTATAGAAGTTCTTAAAACAGACCTGTTGTCAAAATATAAATTTAAAGAAGTAGGTCTTGCAGGTCATCCTGAAGGTAACCCAGATGTGAAACAAGCTGATTTAGATGATGCAATAATTCAAAAGAATGAATTTTCAAAAAATGCAGATTTTAAAATGTATTTAGCTACGCAATTCTTTTTTGAGTCAGCATCTCTAGAACAATGGGAAGCCCATCTTAATAAATTAAATAATAAATTAGAAATTCATGCCGGTATTCCTGGACCCGCAACATTGAAAACATTACTGAGTTATGCCACTTCATGTGGGATTGGAAATTCTATAAGATTTTTATCTAAACAAGCTTTAAATATTACAAAACTTGCTACAACGAAAAGTCCTGATAAGCTTATTTATGACTTAGCCAATTATAAAATTAATAACCCAAACACAAAGTTAAAAAAAATTCACTTTTATGCGTTTGGTGGAATTAAAAAAACAAGCGACTGGTTAAAAACTGTAAATAAATCAGATTTGAGCTTTGATGGACAAATTTTTGTTCAAAAAAACTAGGAAATATCAACAACTTTTATTTCGTAGTTTGAAATAAATATACTGATATCAAATAACATCCTCTATAAATCCTTAAAAATTAAGGGGAGTTGTATGTCTGACATCGAAATTGCTCGTAAAGCTAATAAAAAAAATATTAAAGAAATTGCGTCAAAACTAAAACTGGATGAAAATGATTTGCATCCATATGGTCACTATACTGCTAAAATCGATTTTAATAAAATTAAAGAAAAAAAGAAAAAATCTAAATTAATTTTAGTAACAGCTATTACTCCTACCCCAGCTGGTGAAGGTAAGACAACTACATCTGTTGGACTGAGCGATGGGCTTTGTAAAATTGGTAAACAAAGTATTGTCTGTCTTAGAGAGCCAAGTCTTGGCCCAAGTTTTGGAATGAAAGGTGGAGCAGCTGGTGGTGGATATGCACAAGTTGTACCGATGGAAAATATTAACTTACATTTCACCGGAGATTTTCATGCAATAACATCAGCTAATAATCTTTTAGCTTCTTTAATTGATAATCATATTTACTGGGGCAACAAACTTCAAATAGATACTCGAAGAGTAAGCTGGAAAAGATGTGTTGATCTTAACGATCGAGCGTTAAGAGAAATAACTGCTAATCTTGGAGGCATTGCAAACGGCTATCCAAGAACTGATGGTTTTAATATTACTGTTGCTTCAGAGGTAATGGCAATTTTTTGCCTTGCAACTGATTTAGCAGATCTAGAGAGAAGACTTGGAAATATAACAGTTGCTTATACAAGAGAGAGAAAACCAATTTTTGCAAAAGATTTAAATGCTCATGGTCCAATGACTGTTTTACTTAAAGAAGCATTAATGCCAAATTTAGTTCAAACACTAGAAAATAATCCTGCTATAATTCATGGAGGACCGTTTGCTAATATAGCGCATGGATGTAATAGCATTATAGCAACTAAGACAAGTTTAGACCTAAGCGACTATGTAGTTACAGAGGCTGGTTTCGGAGCAGATCTTGGTGCTGAAAAGTTTTTAGATATCAAATGCCGTAAAGGAAATCTTGCGCCTAGTGTTGTTGTATTGGTTGCAACTATACGTGCACTTAAAATGCATGGTGGTGTAGATAAAAAAGATCTCCAAACAGAAAACATTAAAGCTGTTGTTGATGGAACTTCCAACTTAAAACGTCACATTGAAAATATTCAAAAATTTGGTCTTCCAGTTGTAGTGGCAGTAAATCACTTTGTTGCAGATACAGACAAAGAAGTAGAAGCGCTTAAAGATGAATGTAAAAAATTAAATATTGATGCCATAACATGCAAGCATTGGGCTAATGGGGGAGAAGGAACGGTAGATCTTGCAGAAAAAGTTGTAGAATTAGCTGAGGAAAAAAATAATTTTAAATATATTTACGAGGATGATTTACCTCTTATTGAAAAAGTTAGAAAGATAGCTAAAGAAATTTACAGAGCAGACGATGTCATTGCTGATAAAAAAATATTAGATCAGTTGGCTCAATTTGAAGAAGCGGGATATGCTAAATTTCCAATTTGTATTGCAAAAACTCAATATAGTTTTTCTACTGATCCAAATAATAAAGGTGCACCTCTTAATCATTCTATACCAATAAGAGAAGTACGTTTATCAAGTGGGGCGGAATTTATTGTAGTTATCTGTGGGGAGATTATGACAATGCCTGGTTTGCCAAGTGTTCCTGCGGCAGATTCGATCAGGCTAAATGATCAAGGAGAAATTGAAGGTCTCTTTTAAAACTGGTATTAAGTAATCAGATTTTAAATGATAAAAAAACCAAAAAAATATTCTGTTTTTTCTCTAGTTAGAAATGCTCTGAGTTATCATGAAAATTGGCAACCTGCATGGAGAAATCCTGAAATTAAAAAAAATTATGATGCTATTATTGTAGGTGGTGGTGGTCATGGACTAACAACTGCCTATTATTTAGCTAAAAATCATGGAATTAAGAATATAGCTGTTGTTGAAAAAGGTTGGATTGGCGGAGGAAATACTGGAAGAAATACAACCATAATTCGTTCTAATTACCTTTGGGATCAAAGTGCAGCTCTTTACGAACATGCATTAAAACTGTGGGAAGGCATGTCACAAGAATTAAACTATAATGTTATGTTTTCTCAAAGAGGGGTGATGAATGTTGCTCATAATTTACATGATGTTAGGGAATTAAAAAGACGCTGGAATGCTAACAGATTAAATGACATTGATTGTGAATGGCTAAATACAGAACAAGTTAAAAAATTCTGTCCTGTAATAAATACATCTCCTAACATCCGATATCCAGTTTTAGGGGCGACTCTTCAAAGACGTGCAGGAACCGCTAGACACGATGCTGTTGCTTGGGGTTATGCAAGAGGAGCAGATGCTATGGGGGTTGATATAATTCAAAACTGTGAGGTTACAGGTATAAATGTAAGTAATGGCAATGTTACAGGAATTGAAACTACAAAAGGTACAATAAATTCAAAAAAAATTGGAGTTGTATCAGCTGGCCATACTAGTGTAATCGCCAAAATGGCAGGTATAAAACTACCACTTGAAAGTAGGCCTTTACAAGCACTGGTATCTGAACCAGTTAAACCAATTATTGATACTGTTGTAATGTCAAATACCATTCATGCTTATGTTTCTCAATCAGATAAAGGAGAATTAGTTATTGGCGCAGGTACGGATGGATATAATTCTTATACACAAAGGGGTGGTTTTAATATTGTAGAAGATACAATAATGGCAATTGTAGAATTATTTCCTATTTTCTCACGTATGAAAATGCTGCGTCATTGGGGAGGAATAGTTGACATTTGTCCTGACGCAAGTCCAATTATAAGTAAAACTCATATTAACGGTCTATATTTTAACTGCGGATGGGGTACTGGTGGTTTCAAAGCTACTCCTGGTTCGGGATGGGTGTTTGCACATACTATCGCCAATGATCAACCACATGCACTGAATGCCCCTTTTAGTATTAATAGGTTTTCTAGTGGAGAGCTTGTAGACGAACACGGTGCAGCAGCTGTTGCACATTAAATATGTTACTTATTAATTGTCCTTATTGTGGTGAGAGAGAACAAGAAGAATTTTCTTGTGGAGGTGAAGCTCATATAGAAAGACCAAAAAATCCTCCTGAATTATCAGATGATCAATGGGCTGATTATTTATTTTTAAGACAAAATATAAAAGGTCTTCAATTTGAGAGATGGAATCATTCATTTGGGTGCAGACAGTGGTTTAATGTTGCTAGAAATACTGCAACAGATGAGATTCTTGCAGTTTATAATATGGGCGAAAAACCACCAAAGCTGGAGTCAAATGATCCAATAACGCCATGCGGCGAACCTAAAATTGGATCAGGAAATTTTTCAACATCAAAAAAATAGTTATTATGCGATTAAACAACAATAAAAATCTTAATAAAAAAAAACAAATCAGTTTTTACTTCGATGGAGTAAAATATCAAGGATATGAAGGGGATACTCTCGCCTCTGCATTACTGGCAAATAATATACATTTAATAGGTAGGAGTTTTAAATATCATAGGCCCCGAGGAATTATTTCAGCTGGATGTGAAGAGCCAAACGGTATTGTTCAATTAGAACAAGATGAATTCACCGAACCAAATAGAAGAGCAACCGAAGTAGTGTTATACAATGGCCTGGTAGCAAAATCGCAGAACAGATGGCCAAATGTAAATTTTGACTTTGGCGCAATTAATGATTTACTTTCACCTTTTTTTCCAGCAGGATTTTATTACAAAACTTTTATGTGGCCTCCAAAATTTTGGAAAACATATGAGCACTTTATTCGTCATGCAGCAGGTTTAGGTGTTTCTCCAAAAAAAGAAGATCCACATAAGTATGAACATTATCATTACCACTGTGACGTTCTTATCGTAGGAAGTGGAATTAGTGGTCTATATGCTGCTAAAATTGCTGCATCTGAAAAGTTACAGGTACTAGTAGTCGAACAAGAGAGTGATACAGGTGGCGCTATTTTATCAGCAAATAATTTAAACAACAAAATTAATGAGCAAAGTCAAAATGAATGGAAAAAAGAAATACTAGAAGAATTGCATAGTTATAAAAATGTAAAAATTATCACAAGTACTACTTTGTTCGCTTACATGCATTATAACTACTTATTAGGGATTCAGGATATTGAGCCGAGCAGAGGCAATAATAAAAATAACTCAATAAGACAAGTTTTATGGAAAATTAGAGCAAAAAAAGTAATCCTAGCTACAGGATCTATTGAAAGACCAATAACATTTAATAACAATGATAGACCTGGAATAATGCTAGCCGGAAGTGTTAGTAAGTATTTAAATGGTTATGGTATTTCCCTTGGTAAAAAAATAATCATTTTTACCAATAATGATAGCGCATATCAAACTGCTATAGATTACCACCATCATAACATTAAAGTATCTGCAATCATTGATATTAGAAATGAAATTGATGGTGACCTTCCAACACTTGTTGAAAGTTTGGGAATAAAAATTTATTCTGGATATGTAGTCTCAGATACATCTGGAAGAAAAAAAATTACCTCTGTAACAATTAGAAAATTTGAAAAAGACTCTAATCAAAAAAATACAGAAATTTTGGAATGTGATTTGTTATGTATGTCTGGAGGATGGTCTCCCACAGTACACTTATTTACACAATCAAAAGGAAAATTAAAGTACAGAGAAGAAGACTCATGTTTTATTCCTGATCAACCGCACCAGCAAACCATATCTGTCGGTGCATGTAATGGAATTTTTGATTTAAAAAGTATCTTAGAGGATACTAGAAAATCTGTGCGAAACTTTCTAGATTGTAATAGCAATGATGATAAATTTGCAATTTATGATGCTGAAGAAGTAAACGTTGGGAAGCAACAAAATTCTTGGCTAGTTTCTAGTAAAGATAAAATCAGTAAAACTAAAATGTTTGTTGATTTTCAAAACGACGTTACTGCAAAAGATATAAAAATAGCTTTATCTGAAGGTTTTCAATCAATAGAACATGTCAAAAGATATACAACAAATGGGATGGCAACAGACCAAGGCAAAACTAGTAATGTAAACGCTCTTGGTATCATTAGTGAACTTACCGGTCAGGACATCTCTAATTTAGGCACAACTACTTTTAGACTACCCTATACTCCCGTAACTTTTGGAGCTATGGCTGGCAGATATGTAAAAGAATTTTTTGATATTGAAAGAACCACTCCAATGCATGAATGGCATCTTGCTAATGATGCTCTATTTGAGGATGTTGGTCAATGGAAAAGAGCTTGGTATTATCCAAAAAATAATGAATCATTAGATGAAGCTGTCAACAGAGAGGTGAAAGCTACAAGAGATAGCATTGGAATCTTAGATGCCTCTACATTAGGTAAAATTGATATTAAGGGAAGAGATGTAAGTGAATTCCTGAATCGTGTATACACAAATGCTTGGTCAAAACTGGAAATAGGAAAATGCCGATACGGAATAATGTTAGGTGATGATGGCATGGTTATTGATGATGGTGTAACCACAAGACTTGGGGAACATCATTATTTAATGACCACTACAACAGGTAATGCAGCAAGCGTGATGGGCAAACTTGAAGATTGGTTACAAACAGAATGGCCGGAGCTTGAGGTTTATTTAACTTCAGTGACAGAACAGTTTGGAACTATCAGTTTAAATGGCCCCAATAGTAGAAAAATTGTTGAAACATTATTTTCAAACCAAAACTTTTCTAGTGATAGCTTTCCTCATATGAGCTTCAGAGAATTAGAAATAGATCAAGTAAAATGTCGTGTTATGAGAATTAGTTTTACAGGAGAGATTTGTTATGAAATCAATGTGCCATCAAGTTATGCCCTTAGTTTATGGAATAAATGCATGGAGTTGGGAAAAAGTTATAACATTACTCCTTATGGAACAGAGGCAATGCATGTACTTCGAGCAGAAAAAGGTTACATCATTGTTGGTCAAGAAACAGATGGCTCTGTAACTCCAGTTGACCTAGATATGGATTGGATAGTTAGTAAAAAGAAATATGATTTTATTGGAAAAAGAGCACTTTATCGCAGTGATACAAGCAGAAAAGATAGAAAACAATTAGTAGGCTTATTAACAACTGATCCATCTATTGTTTTGGAAGAAGGTGTTCAGTTAGTTGAAGTTGAAACTGCATTACCAATGCCTATGGTTGGTCATGTTACTTCAAGTTATTATTCTCCAAATTTAGATCGCTCAATTGCTTTAGCTTTAGTCAAAAGTGGTCTTAATAAAAAGGGCACCAAACTGATTGTTCCAACTTCAAATAAAAGCATAGAGGTTGAAATCACTGATCCAGTTTTTATTGATCCTAAAAATGAGAGATTGCTTGCATGACTTTAGAAAGAAGAGCAGTTTTAAAAGAACTAAAAATTGAAAAAAATGGAATTTTAATTGAAGAAATTCCTTTTATAGAAAAACTAAATTTAAGAGGTAATGCAAAAGATAAAAATTTTTTAACAGATGTTGGCTCTATTCTTGAGACACTTTTACCAATTGACCCAAATACAAAAGTTGAAAACGCAGACTTTCAAGTAATCTGGCTTAGCCCTAACGAATGGCTGATTAATTTTATTAAAAATGATAAATTTGGTATTATTCATCAAAAATTGATTAATCAACTAAATCCAGAAAAGACAAGTGTTACAGATACCTCAGAAAATAAAACAATAATAAGAATAGTCGGGAACAAAAGTATTGAATTATTAAGAAAATTTATGATTTTAGATATCGATAAAATCTTGAAAGATAACTCAAAAGTTGCACAAACAATCTTTGTAAAAATTCCAATTTTAATAATTCGTAATCATTCACAAGATCAAAAACAAAGTTTTGATCTTCACATCAATAGATCTCATGCTAACTATTTAAAAGAGCTTCTATTAGATGGATGTAATCAGTTTATAAATTAAATTAACCTCCGTGATGAGATTTATCCTTTAGTTCTTTAATTTGCTCTAAGTATATATTTAACTCAATATTTTGCTCATTAATTTTATTTTCTAAATTAGAGATAGTTTGATTAAGTTTTAAATTTTTTGCAAAAAGACTTTTATTATCCTTTTTTAATTGTTGATTTTCAATTGATGCATCTTTTTGATTTTGATCAATGGATAGAAGACTATTATCCAAATCTTTAATTTGGTTATTCAAATCATTTATTTTTGAAATATTTTTTTCATTTTCTTTATTAAGTGCATTGAACTTATCTTGCAAAATATTGAGCTCATCCGATGAAACTGAGTTATCATTATTTAAAGTGAGAGTTTCGTACAAATCATTGATTTTATTTAGTTCCTTTATAGTGATTTCTAGTTGCATTTTAGTGTCTTTTAATTGGGTTTGTAGATTGTTGATTTGACCATCTCTAAATTTAATTTTTTGATCTTTTTGAAAAACCAATAATTCTAAATCTTCAATATCGCTTGCAATACTTGTTAGATCTTCAGTTGGATCAGGTATTAAATTTTCATCAGGAATAGGATCGTTAATATTCAACTGAAATGTTGGAAAGATAAAATAAAATGCAACAATCAAAACTAAAAATCCTAATATAACAAAAAAATTTCGCCGTCTTTTTCTAGCACGTGAACCAACAAACCCAGTCATGTATACAATTTATTTACTTCTTCAAACTTGTCAAAGGGATAATTTTAATTATGCACAGAATTTGGATCTAATGCATAGGTTTTTTCTCTAATTATTTTTGTAATCTCAATCAAACTACTAGTTTTTTTAAAATCTTCGAAAGGTATTATTTTTCCAAAATGTAAATTAATTGTATCGCCAATTTTCCTTGTAAGCTCAAACATCAGCAATGAATATCTAAATGTTTGACCCATTTTATTAGCTATATGATAAAGCTGACTATTTTGTCCCTCAAAGTAAGAAGGCAGAACAGGACTTTTAGTTTTCACAATTAATTTTGATACAAATTGCTTCCATTCTCCATCATTAGCTTTTGTAGTAAATTTTAAATTTTCTTTTGTAGCTATTTGTCCTGAAGGAAAGATAACAATGACCCCATCATTTAGTAAAACCTGTTCTGCCTGTTTACGTGCATCAATATTTGCGAGCATTGCTTGTCTATTTGGTGAAAAGTCTATGGGTATAATTTTTTCTTTTACCGCTTCTGCTTGTCGTAAAACTTTGTGTGTAATAATTTTATAATCTTGTCTTATATTTGAGACTGTCGAACACAATGAAAGCCCATCAGCTACACCAAAAGCGTGATTTGCGACAATTATTAAACGACCTTTTTTTGGAATGTAACTTCCATCTTGATAAGAAGTTTTTAAATTTAGTTGTAATTTTTTAATAGCATCATTCCAAAATTGTTCAGGAGGATTATTTTCTAGAAGGTACTGGTCATATAATTTTTTTAGTTTTATTTTTCCTGTTAACAATTCTATTATTTTAATAAATTGTTGACTTACAATATTCACTTCAGAAGAAGCAAAAGTAAAAGCAATATTATTTTTAGATCCTGTTTTCATGTAAAATATTTATATTTTTTATATTTAATATTTATTAAAAAGATAGGTATTTGGAAGGGATGTATAATTTTTATATGCATATTTTGCATATTAAGTATTTATTCAATATACTAGAAATGCATAAGAAATGCATTATGTATTTATTAGATTTAATATTTTTCCTCCCAATTAATATTTAATCTTTCCAGGAGCCTACGGGCTCCTTTTTTTTTACATATTTGCGTAATTTGGTCCACCCGCACCTTCAGGAACAACCCAGTTTATATTTTGAGAAGGCTCTTTTATATCGCATGTTTTGCAGTGTATACAATTCTGGGCATTAATGACAAATTTAGGATTATTTTGATCAGTCCTATCAACTTCATACACTCCTGCAGGACAATATCTTTGAGCAGGTTCATCATACTCATTTAAGGTATATTTTATTGGAAGGTCTGGATCTTTTAGTTTCAAGTGTACAGGCTGATCTGATTCATGATTAGTGCCAGTTAAGTATACAGAACTGGTTTTATCAAAAGTAAGCTTTCCATCATACTTAGGGTATTTGATTTTTTTTGCTTTGTGAGCAGGAATTAAACTTTCATGATCAGAATGAGGGTGTTTAAGAGTAAAAGGTAAGTAACCTCTAAAAACAATCTGATCAATACCTGTAAAAATTATTGCAGGTATTAAGCTCCATTGAAAACTTGGTTTAACATTTCTCGCTTTATAGAGTTCCTTGTACACCCAAGAATTTTTGAACTTAATCTCATATTCAGACAAGGCAGCTTTATTCGTTAAATTTTCGTTAATAACCTCGGCAGCGATCATGCCGCTTTTCATTGCCGTGTGTGAGCCCTTTATCTTCGGCATGTTCAGTGTTCCAGCATCGCAACCAATTAATAATGCGCCTGGCATATACATTTTAGGTAAACTCTGAAATCCGCCTTCAATTAAAGCTCTTGCTCCGTAAGAAATTCTTTTTCCATTTTTCAATATTTTTGAAATTGCAGGATGAGTCTTAAATTGCTGAAATTCATCATAGGGAGATAAGTAAGGATTCTGATAGTCTAAGCCTATGACATATCCAATAAAAACTTGATTTTTTTCAGCATGATAGCAAAAACTTCCTCCATAAGTTGAATTGTCCAGGGGCCATCCAGCTGTATGCATCACTAACCCTTCATCATGTTGATCTTCAGGAATTTCCCAAATTTCTTTAAAGCCTATTCCGTACTGCTGCGGAGATTTATTATTATCTAGCTTATATTTTTTAATAACTTCTTTTCCAAGATGCCCTCTACATCCTTCAGAAAATACTGTTACTTTTGCCATAATATTTAATCCAGGTTCAAAACTATCTTTTTTATTTCCTTCTTTATCAATGCCCATATCACCTGTTTGAACGCCTATAATTTTTTCATCTTCATCATAAATAATTTTCGAAGCAGCAAATCCAGGAAAAATCTCAACCCCTAAACCCTCAGCTTGCTCTGCAAGCCACCTACATAGATTAGCTAGACTAATAATATAATTTTTATGGTTCTTTTGAACACTTGGTAATAGCCAAGTTGGCCAACTTAAGGATGTTTTTTTTCCTAAAAATAAGAATTTTTCTCTCTTAACCTTTGTCTTAATTGGTGCACCTTTTTCTTTCCAATCTGGAATTAGTTCATCAAGCGCTCTTGTTTCAAATACATTACCACTTAATATGTGAGCACCTACTTCTGATCCTTTTTCTAAAATACAAACATTCAAATCAGGATTTATTTGTTTAAGTTTAATAGATGTTGCTAAACCCGCGGGTCCAGCCCCAACGATGACAACATCATATTCCATTGACTCTCTTTGAATTTCCATAATTTATAATAATGTTTTTTTATTTACTTTTAAAAGAAAAATTATTTTTCAATTGAATTTAGTTTATCTAATTCTGTTGATAATGCTGGAAGTGCTTCAAATAAATCAGCTGTTAGACCATAATCGGCAATATTAAATATGGGAGCCTCCTCATCTTTATTAATTGCTACAATTATTTTACTCTCTTTCATACCTGCAAGATGTTGAATGGCACCTGAAATTCCCACTGCGATATAAAGATCTGGTACAACAACTTTTCCTGTTTGCCCAACTTGATAGTCATTACTTACATAACCAGCATCAACAGCAGCTCTTGATGCCCCTATTGCAGCATTTAATTTATCAGCTATGTCACTGATCAACTTGAAGTTTTCTGCACTTTGTAGCCCTCTTCCTCCAGACACAACTATTCTAGCGGTACTTAATTCAGGTCTATCAGATTTTGACTCTTCCCGATCAATAAACTCTACTCCACTCTCAGCTATATCAAGATTTATTTGCTCAACAATGCCTGAGCCACCTTCTTTTGCAACAACATCAAAAGATGTTGGTCGAACAGTAATAACTTTTTTTGTATCCTTTGTTTTAACTGTTGCAAGAGCGTTTCCTGCATAAATTGGTCTTATAAATGTATCTTCGCTTTCAATATTAACGATGTCGCTTATTTGCGCTACATCCAATTTTACTGCAACTCTAGGCATAACATTCTTACCAAAAGTTGTTGCAGGAGCCAATATATGTGAATATTTTTCTGCCAAAGATAATATTACAGGTTCAATATTCTCTGCTATAGCATTTTCAAATTTTTCAGAGTCAATAAAAATGACTTTTGATACATGTTGATAAGAGGATATCTCTTTACTAACATTATCTATATTTGAACCTAATACTAATACCTCTATCTCACTTCCTAATTTAGAAGCTGCATTAATAGTATTCAAAGTAGATGATTTTATTTCAATATTATTATGTTCTGCTATGACTAGTATACTCATATAACCTTTGCCTCATATTTTAATTTTTGTACAAGTTCAGCAACATCAGCAACCATAACACCTTTTTGTCTAGTTGGTGGTTCCGATATTTTTAAATGTTCAATTCTTGGAGATACATCAACTCCTAGTTCATCAGCTGATTTAATATCAATTGGTTTTTTCTTAGCTTTCATTATGTTAGGTAAAGAAGCATATCGTGGTTCATTTAAACGAAGATCACATGAAGCAATAAAAGGGATGTTTACTTTTATTCTCTCAAGACCCTCATCAATTTCTCTAGTTACCGTAGCAATATTTCCCTCTATTTCAATTTTTGAAGCAAAAGTAGCTTGAGGCCAACCCAATAAAGCACTGGTCATTTGAGCTGTTTGGTTAGAGTCATCATCAATTGCTTGTTTGCCCATTAAGATAAGCCCTGGTTGCTCTGTCTCTACAACTTTGGAAACTATCTTTGATACAGCCAAAGGTTCTACATCATCAGATGCCTTTATTAAAATTCCTCTATCTGCGCCCATAGCCAAAGCGGTTCTTATAGTTTCTTGACATTTTTCTTCTCCAATTGATAGGATAATTATTTCATCAGCTTTTCCAGCTTCTTTTATTCTTAGAGCCTCCTCTACAGCGTTTTCATCAGGTGGGTTCATGGACATTTTAACGTTTTCTTTTTCAACGCCAGAACCATCAGCTTTGACTCTTACTTGAACATTATAATCTATTACTCGTTTAACAGTTACAAGGATTTTCATTTTTTATGCTCTTATTTTTTCATTCATTGGATCGTATGGACTATCCTCAATAACTGTAACTTTATGTTTCTTATCTAGAATGTCCATCTCTAACTCTGTTCCCACATTGCTAAATTCTGGTTTGACCATAGCAATTGCAAGCGATTTTTTCACTCTAAATCCGTAGTTACCTCCTGTCGCACGTCCAATAACCTCTCCATCTTTATAAATGGCATTATTCCCAAGAGGATCAGCATCAGTTACATCATGAATCTCTAACGTAACCATTTTATTATCAAATCCCTCTTGTTGCCATTTGACTAATGCATCTCTTCCAATAAAATTACCTTTATTTAGATGTACAAACCTATCAAGACCTGACTCAAATGCTGCATACTCAATCGACATTTCTGTGCCAACAAGTTTATAAGTTTTTTCTATTCGAAGACTATCCATAGCTCTTATACCAAATGGTTTAACACCAAATTCTTCACCAGCTGCCATTAATTTATCAAAGATATGATTTTGATATTCGATGGGGTGATGCAATTCCCAACCAAGCTCACCAACAAAATTCATTCGCATCGCTATTGAAGGAGCTAGACCAACATCAATTTTACGAGCAGACAACCACGGAAATGCCTCATTAGAAAAATCAGCATTAGAAATTTTATTAAGCAAATCTCTAGACTTAGGACCTGCTACAACTAAGACGCCTAGACTATTTGTTAAATTTTCAAATGATACAGATCTATCTTTAGGCATCCATTTTTTTATCCAATCATGATCGAGTCTTTGGAATGCTCCCGCAGAAACTAAGTAATAAGATTCATCAGACTCTTTAGCTATTGTGAATTCTGAATGAACACCACCTCGCGTGTTTAGTGCATGACAAAGATTTACTCTGCCATTCTTTTGAGGTAACTTATTTGCCACTAAATAATCAAGAAAATCTTTTGCACCAGGACCAGAAATTCTGCATTTAGCAAATGCAGTCATATCTAAAATACCTACATTATTTTGAACATTTTCACACTCATTGCCCACATGCGCAAACCAATTTGATCTTCTAAAAGACCAATCATCTTTTTGTTCAACTCCTGCTGGAGCAAACCAGTTTGCTCTTTCCCAACCAAATTTTTGTCCAAACACAGCGCCTAAATTTTTTAGACGATCATAACATGGGGCTTGTCTTAATGGTCTTGCAGCCTCACGCTCCTCATCTGGAAAATGCACTGTAAAAACATTTGCGTATGCTTCTTCATTTTTTTCTACTAAATATGACTGTGTTGCATAATCTCCAAATCGTCTTGGATCAACACCCAACATATCTATGGTAGGTTCACCATCAACTATCCATTCGGCTAGTTGCCAACCTGCACCACCTGCTGCAGTGATTCCAAAACTATGACCTTCATTGATCCAAAAGTTTTTTAAACCCCATGCCGGACCAACAATTGGACTTCCATCAGGAGTATAGCATATAGCGCCGTTGTATACTTTCTTAACACCTACTTCTCCAAAAACAGGAACACGGTGAATAGCTGACTCAATGTGTGGTTCTAATCTCTCGAGGTCTTCCTGAAATAATTCAAATTCAGAGTTATGACTTGGCCCATCTACATAGCAAGCAGGTGCACCTTTTTCATAGGGACCTAATATTAATCCACCTCTTTCTTCACGCATATACCATGAGCTATCAGAGTCACGGAGTACACCCATTTCTGGCAAACCTTGCTCTTTTCTTTTTTGAATTTCTGGATGGGGTTCGGTTACGATATATTGATGCTCAACAGGGATAACTGGAATTTCTAAACCTACCATTTTTCCTGTCTGTCTAGCAAAGTTTCCAGTACATGATATCACATGCTCACATTCAATATTTCCTTTATCAGTCTCTACAAACCACATTTCATTTTCTAGCTGCTTAATTCCTGTGACATTTGTATTTCTATAAATCTCAGCCCCTTTGTCTCTAGCGCCTTTTGCAAGAGCTTGAGTAAGATCGGCAGGTTGAATGTATCCATCTTCAGGATGCTGAATAGCCCCAATTAAACCTTCAGTGTTACATAAAGGCCATATTTCTTTTACTTGATCTGGTGTTAAGAAATTTACCTTTACGCCAATCGTTTTAGCAACTGCTGCATATTGATGATATTCATCCATTCTATCTTGGGTAGTTGCTAATCTTATATTGGAGACAACACTGAATCCAACTTCCTGTCCAGTTTCTTCTTCTAAAGTCTTATATAATTTAACTGCATATTTATGGAGTTGGCCAACAGAAT
>CACIRR010000029.1 GCA_902589095.1 uncultured Alphaproteobacteria bacterium
TTTGCATCTGCCGCACTGTTTGAAAATACATCTTCAAAACTTTGGGATAAAAACATGGAAGTTCTATCTAAGGGATGTTTTTTAATTAGCAGAGAAGTTTACCAAACGATGATGAATCAAAATAAAGGTGGGTCAATTATATTCATCTCAAGTAAAAATAGTTTAAATGCATCCAAAGGAGCATCAGCTTACAGCGTTGCTAAAAGTTCGCTTCTTCATCTATCGCGATCCATTGCCTTAGAAGGGGCATCATTTAAAATTAGATCTAATGTTGTTAACCCTGATGCCGTCATTCAAAACTCAAAAATTTGGAGTGGTGATTGGAAAAAACAAAGAGCTGATGGGAATAAAATACCTATTACAAAAATAGAAGACTTTTACAAAAATAGAAGTTTACTAAAAGTAAGTATTTTACCTGAAGATATTGCTGAGGGAGTATATTTCTTTGCTAGTTCTAAATCTATTAAATCGACTGGGAATATATTGAACGTAGATGGAGGAAATATTACTTCTTTCACTAGATAATGACAATCTTGAAAAATAAACTTAATGTTGTTTTAGATATTGGTAAAACAAATGTTAAGTTAATTTTCTTAAAAAACAAAAAAATTGTAAAAGAATATAAAACTAAACAACAAAACTCATATTTTAAAAATTCTATTAAAACTCTTGAAGCTAATAAAATAGTAAATTGGTTAATTAAAAAATTAAAGAAAGAGTCAGATAAACATATCTTAAACAATTTTGTTTGTACAACACATGGGTGTAGTCTAGCGTTTATAGATTTCGATGATAAAGAAATAATAGCCTGTACAGATTATGAATTTCCATTTGATAAATATAAAGAAGAATTTTTAAAAATAGAACCTAAGTTTTCGAGGTCATTCACGCCTTTACTTGAAGGTGGATTAAACACAGGTATGCAAATATTTTATTTCTCTAAAAAATTTCCTAAAATTTTAAATAAAACAAAATTCATACTTTCTTACCCACAGTATGTAGCTTGGAAATTATCAAACGTTTTTGCTTCAGAAATAACATATATAGGATGTCATAGTTATTTGTGGGATTTTGATAAAAATAAATATTCTCAATTAGTTAAAAAGTTAAACGTTGAAAAAAAATTTCCACCTATGAAAAATGCCTGGGATGTTATTGGGAAATTTAAAAATACTAAAATGAATATTAATATTTTAAATGGCATTCACGATAGTAATGCCTCATACTTATATTTTTTAAATTCAAATTTAAAAAATTTTACACTAATTTCAACTGGGACTTGGTATATTACACTTAATCAAAAAACGCATATAAAAAAACTTAGGCCAAGCTATGACATGCTTTGCGGAATTAATGCTTTTGGCAAAAGTGTTCCGACTATGCGTTTTATGGGAGGAAGAGAATACGATTATCTTCTAAAAAAATTAAACGTTTCAACTAAAAAATACGGTATTTCTGATGAAAAAATAAAAGAAAATTTAATTTATCCAAGTTATGCTTCAGGTGGGCCCTTTCTAAAAAGTAAACAGAACTTAAAAAATTTCAAAAAACTAAATGCAAGTGAAAACTATTCTTTAATTTGTATTTACATAGCTTTTGTAATTAATTTTGTTTTAGAAAAGATGGTTTGTAAAAATGATTTAATTTTCGATGGGCCAGTTACTAATAATGCAGATATAATGGAACTTGTTGCATCATTACGAAAAAATCAAAAAACATTTAAAAATAATAAAGAAATAGGAACTGGTCTTGGTGCAAGTATATTATTTAATATCAAAAAGAAAAATAATATTTCTTTAACAAGAATAAATAATAGAAATAAATTTGACCTAAATTCTATTTATAAAATATGGTTAAAAGAAATAAAAAAACAAAAATTATTAAAAACTTAATTAAATTTAAGTTGTTAAAAGACTTTTTTTATTTGAACTATATAAATCTCTCCAGATTGAGTATCTTTTCATAAGTAAATCAAAATTAATAGCATTTGGCTTATATTCTTTGCTAACTTTAATTTCTTTAATTAATTTATTTTTATCACTTATACTATCATCTAAATACATACTTAACCTGGCTACGCCTAATGCAGCTCCAAATTCACTTTGTTCGCAAACACTAAGTTTTCTGTTTAATAAAGTTGAAAGAAACTTTATCCAAAAAGAACTTCTAGATCCACCGCCTACCATAAAAATATTTTCAAAATCGTTATTTACTTTTGCAATCGAGTTAACACCATCTAAAATTCCAAAACTTACACCTTCGATAACTGCGTATTGTAATTGAGTTGCGTCCGTAGTTGTTTTAATTGAATGAAACGAGCCCCTAATATGTGGATCATTATGGGGTGTTCTTTCTCCTGAGAGATAGGGTAAAAAAAATGGTGCATTTGAGATAGAATATTGATCAGAATAAAAACTCTCAACATTCTTTAAACTTTGTTCAATTGATGTATTTGTCACTGAACAAACCCAATCAAGACAATTACTTGCACTTAACATTACTGACATCAAATGCCACTTATTAGGCAAGCAATGACAAAAAGAGTGAACAGCATCACCCGTATTACTA
This sequence comes from uncultured Alphaproteobacteria bacterium, assembly GCA_902589095.1. Classification (GTDB taxonomy): domain Bacteria; phylum Pseudomonadota; class Alphaproteobacteria; order HIMB59; genus CACPNW01. Next base: position 2,569 of record CACIRR010000029.1, read on the forward strand.
AGAAAATCTTTAGTTGGAGTAAAAAAAACCCCAGATGTTCCAAGAGAAACAAATGACTGCTTAGTTTCTGTGATGCCCATTCCAGCAGCTGCAGCTGCATTATCTCCAGCCCCACCAACAACTTTAACATTATGTTTAAACTTAAATTTATTTTTAAGAGTATTTTTTAATATTCCTGTTTCTTGATTACCTTCAACTAAAGTCGGCATGTGTTTTTGTTCTAAAAATGAGCATGACAAAAGTTGATCAGACCATTCCCTTTTCTTTATATCTAACCAGAGTGTTCCTGAGGCATCTGACATTTCAGAATAATATTCGCCTGTTAAATAAAACCGTAAATAATCTTTTGGTAAAAGAACTTTAAAAATTTTATCAAAATTTTCTTGTTCATTTTTTTTAAGCCAATTAACTTTTGGAGCGGTAAAACCAGGCATTGTTATATTACCTGAAAGAGAACGTACATCAAATCTTTGATTTTCAAACTCCAGGCATTCTTTATGTGAACGTGTATCATTCCACAAGATACAGGGTCTAATTACGCTTCCCTTTTTATCAATCAACGTTGCTCCATGCATGTGACCTGATATGCCAATAGAAATGGTTTCAGAAAACTCTTTTGGTTTTTTTAATTTTAATGCCTCAAGGCACTCAACAGTAGCATCAATCCATTCGCTTGGATTTTGTTCACTAAAACCATCCTTTGGGTTTTGTACAGTAAGTGATGTGCTAGATGTGGCTAAGATATTTTGCTCATAATCTATGAGTATCATTTTAACAGAAGATGTACCTAAATCGATTCCTATAAACATTAAATATTTTTTAAATTAAACTTTTTAAAAGTCTAACAATTAGTTTTGATCAATAGAGTATAATGTATAAATTCCTGAAATAGTGATGATTAGAGCTCCAAATAAAGTTGGGATGTCTGGCAAGTCATTATAAAAAATATACCCTAAAATTATAGCCCAAAAAATTAATGTATAATGAAAGGGCTGAATTATTCCTGCTCTAGCCATGCTCAAGGCAATAATTTGAAAATACAAACCAAGTGAGAAAAAAAATCCTATAGCTATAAAAAAAACTAGGGAGAATTCCATCAGTGGTTGCCAAAAATTATATCCTAAAATTCCCATGAGCAATATTCCAACAATAGATGTGTAGAATAATGACGTTTCATTGGAGTCTGTCTCAGATGCTTTTCTTGTTACAATTTGATAACAACTAAGAAAAAAAGCTCCTGCAAGAGGAATAAGAGATTTAGGATCAAATATCGACAACCCAGGCCGCATAATGACTAAAACCCCAATAAAACCTACAAAAATAGCAACCCATGTTTTTAAAGAAACCTGTTCTCTTAATATAATTGCTGATAGTGCAACAACTAATACTGGTGTTAAGGAAGCTATACTATGCGTGTCAGCTAAAGAGAGATAGCGGAAAGATAAAACAAAACATCCCGACTCAACAATAGATAAAACACTTCGCAATATTTGTAATCTTATATTTCCTGATTTGTAAAAAGAATAATTTTTTTTTCTACGAGACTCAATAATAGATAAAATTAAAACAAAACAATATTTTATAAAAAGTAATTGAAAGACTGAATGATAAATAATCGCAGTTTTTTGAACTGCATCTAATAAGGAAAAAGAAAAGTATGCAATCAACGCAAAAAGCATTCCTAAACTCTCAGTTGATTTAAATTTTATCAAAATATTTAAAGGTTAGTATAAATATATTTGTAAAAATCACGATGAAGATCTGGATTACCAAATAATACTTGTGTCATGATTGTTGCAGATAATTTTTTACTATTGTCTACTAAGAAATAGGTAGAGGCTGCACCTGCCCATCCAAATTCACCAACAGATCCAAGGTTGTGTTGTTTCGAGGGATCAAGAAGAGTTCTACATCCAAGACCCCACCCATAAGCTTCAAGTCCATTAACATAATTTTCATCTTTCACTATCCCAATTGTAGCAATTTCGATTGGGAAATATTTTTCCTCTAAAAAATTTGTTGAAATAAGCTTTAACGTATCTGCATTTAGAATTTGATGCCCATCATCAGATTTTCCTGTATGAAGCATTCTTGCGAAAGCTGCATAATCATTTAGTGTTGAAAAAAGACCGTGACCACCCCTTGCATAAGAAGAAATATTTAAAGGGTAACCATAATTTCCAATTTTTTGTGGATCAGAGATAAGTTCACTTAATTTATTTTTTACAGGATCATATTCATATGATGCCATAACTTTATATTGATTTTCAGAAGAAACAGTGAAAGCTGTATCATTCATATTAAGTGGTTCAAATATTTCTCTTTGCAAAACACTTTGTAAAGAATTGCCTCTTACAATTTCAACAATCCTTGCTAGGACATCCATTGATACAGAATATCGCCAACTTGTTTGAGGTTGAAATAACAAGGGTGCCTTTGCTAAAATTTTAATTTCTTCCTCCAAAGTTGTAGTATCAGAATTAAACAAACGTAGTTGGTCATATTGCTTTCCGACGGGATCAGCTAAAAAATTATAAGAAAATCCAGCTGTATGAAGAAAGAGATCTCTAATTGTTGGATATTGAATTATTTTCTCAACATCCTCTACATTACCATCCTCTCGAGCCATAACTTGTAACCCATTAAATTCAGGTAAATATTCTGTGATTGGATCATCTAAAGTTATTTTTTTTTCTTCAACTAATTTAAGTGCTGCAATCGCTACTATTGGTTTAGTCATAGACCAAATTCTGTAAATTGAATTATCAAAAACCTCTTGTTTTGAATCAATATTATTTAACCCATACTTACCAGCGTATACATCATCTTCAATATTTATTTGCCATTGCACACCTGGGAAAAAACCTTGGTCTACATATTTAGATAACAGATTATTTAATTCGTTAATTTCTTTCATATCATTCTATAGGGATATTTGATAAATTATTGCTATTATATGAAAAAATGACAGTTTGCAAAATGAACTTAAATTTTTACTAGGTGACAGGTACTCTACGTCATTATCAGCTAGAAATAATTTTGGTGGAGGTGAGGATGTTTTTGATCCCATTTCTCCTCAGGCAGTTGTTTTTCCAGAAAATAATGAGGAAATTTCAGCTATATTGAAATTATGTAATGAGTCACTCACTCCTGTTATTCCATATGGAACAGGCACTTCATTAGAAGGAAATGTTCTAGGTATTAATAATGGGATTACTATATCTCTAGAGAAGATGAATAAAGTACTTAAAATCAATGAGAATGATTTTGATTGTAGAGTTCAAGCTTATGTAACAAGAAAACAATTAAATGAAGAGCTTAAAAGCAAGGGTGTCTTTTTTCCAATTGATCCAGGAGCTGATGCATCACTGGGAGGGATGGTAGCTACATCTGCATCAGGTACGATGGCTGTTCGATATGGAACAATGCGAAGTGTTGTATCAGGTTTAACTGTTATTCTCCCAAATGGAGAAATTATTAAAACAGGAACTCGGTCAAAAAAAACTGCAGCTGGTTATAACCTTACTAATTTGTTTATAGGTTCAGAGGGAACTCTGGGAATTATTTCAGAAATTCATTTACGACTCAATCCCATTCCTGAGAGTATTATGAGTGCAATTTGTCAGTTTGAAAATTTAGAATCTGCAGTTTTATCTGCTCAGCAAATAATTCAATACGGTGTTCCGATTGCTCGAATAGAGATGCTCAACAAAGATCAAATGGAAATTAGTATTAAATATTCTGACTTAGAAAATTTAGAAAATAAACCTACATTATTTTTTGAGTTTCACGGGAGTGAAAATAATAATAAGGAATCAATTGAGACAGTTGAGGAAATTTCATTAGAAAATGGTGGGAGTAAGTTTAAGTGGGCAAAAACAACAGAAGAGAGAAATAAGTTATGGCAAGCACGACATGATGTATACTACTCTGTAAAAGCAGAACAAAATAATATTAAAGTTTACACCACGGATATTTGCGTACCCATTTCAAATCTAGTGGAAGCTATTAAATTTGCAGAAATTGAAATTAAAAATTATGGACTGAGAGCACCCATGGTTGGGCATGTGGGCGATGGTAATTTTCATGTAGCAATTCAATATGATCCCGCAGACAAAGACAGTTATAAAGTTATAAGAAAATTTAGTGATAAACTTATTAAAAAAGCTTTAGATTTAGAGGGAACTGTAACAGGAGAGCATGGAATTGGTGTGCATAAAAAAGAGTATTTAATTCAACAGCATAACGATAATCTTCCTTATATGAAATTAATTAAGAAAAGTTTTGATCCTAATAATATAATGAATCCAGGTAAAATTTTTGATTAGTTTTAGTAAGTAGCTCGACCACCACTAAGATCAAAGACTGCGCCTGTTGTATACGAATTTTCTTCTGATACTAACCATGCCACCATAGATGCTAGTTCATCTACCTTTAAAAACCGTCCACGTGGTATTTTTGATAACATATAATCTATGTGCTCTTGACTTATTTGATCAAAAATTTTTGTCTTTGCTGCAGCAGGGGTTACACAATTAACTGAAATATTTTTGTTGGATAACTCTTTTCCAAGTGACTTTGTTAGTGCAATAACGCCGGCTTTAGCTGCGCTATAGGGCATTGCGTTTGGATTACCTTCTTTGCCTGCGATGGATGCAATATTAACTATTCTTCCATAATTAGCTTTTATCATGTGTGGTACAATTGATTTAGAGCAATAAAAAACTCCATTCAAATCAATATCAATAACTTGTTGCCATTCTTCCAAAGGATATTCCCACGTTTTAAAACTTGGCCCAGCTATACCGGCATTGTTAACTAAAATATCAATTGATTTGAATTTCGCAATAGCATCATTAGTAGCAGTTTCGACACTTTGATACGACGTTACATCAACTTCCATTGTCTCCACTTGTTTAGGAAGAGATATTTGTTTCATTAACTTTATATCTTTATCCCAAATTATCACTTTTGCCCCAGAAGCAGAAAATCGCTCAACCATGGAATAGCCAAAACCTTGTGCTCCACCAGTTACTATTGCAACTTTATTATTCAAATCAATATTATTCATAAGTTTAGTGGCTATGTCTTTTTACCTCAGATCCTCTTTTGCCAACCAGAAAATCTAAGTCTGCCCCTTTATCAGCCTGCATGACATGATCTACATACATTTTTTGATAGCCACCTTTGATATCAGGTAAAATAGGTTTATAAGATTTAAGTCTCTCAGCTATTATCTCATCAGAAACATTTAGATGTAATCTACCACTGTTGACATCAACTTCAATCAAATCGCCGTTTTGAACCGCTGCTAAAGGTCCTTTGACTGCTGCTTCTGGAGAGGTATGAAGTATAACGGTTCCATAAGCAGTTCCACTCATTCTGGCGTCTGATATTCTGATCATATCTCTTATGCCTTTTTTTAAAATCTTTTGAGGTAGTCTCATGTTACCAACTTCAGCCATGCCTGGATAACCCTTAGGTCCACAGTTTTTTAAAACTAAAATTGAGTTTTCATCAACTTCTAAATTTGGATCATCTATCTTTTCATGAAATTCTTCTACACTTTCAAAGACTACTGCCTTCCCTTTGTGTTGCATTAATTCGGGACTTGCAGCTGATGGTTTTAAAATAGCACCATCTGGTGCAATATTACCTTTTAAAATTTTAATACCTCCTTCTTTTACCAATGGTGAAGAAAAGTCTTTAATTACATCTTTGTTCCAACATTCAGCATTCAAATTATTTTCCTCTATAGTTTTACCATTAACTGTAAGGGCGTCTTTATTGAGTAAGTTTCTCTCTAAAAGTTGTCTGATGACAGCAGGAACTCCACCAGCGTAATAAAAATCCTCCATTAAATATTTACCAGAAGGTTGCAAGTTTACAAGAGTTGGAATATCTTTTCCACATGTCTCCCAATCATCCAAAGATAAATCTATTTCTAATCTACCAGCAACAGCAGCAAGATGAATAACAGCATTTGTTGAACCACCAATGGCACCATTTACTTTAATAGCATTCTCAAAAGAAGCTTTTGTAACAACTTTAGACATTATTAAATTTTCTTTAACCATCTCTACTATTCGTTTTCCTGACATGTGAGCAAGCGCATATCGTCTTGCATCTACAGCAGGTATTGCTGCATTATGAGGTAGTGCCATTCCTAATGCCTCGACCATGCTTCCCATCGTAGAAGCTGTGCCCATAGTCATACAATTTCCTTTTGACCTGCTCATTGAAATTTCTGCAGCTACAAAATCATCCTCTGTAATTTTGCCAGCATTTAGATCTGCATCTAATTGCCATACACCTGTTCCTGATCCAATAGTTTCTCCGCGGTGGTGACCATTTAACATGGGTCCTCCAGATACACCAATTGTCGGTATATCCACACTTGCCGCACCCATTAATAATGATGGGGTAGTCTTATCGCATCCCATTAAAAGAACAACTCCATCCATTGGATTTCCTCTTATTGCTTCCTCAACATCCATACTGGCGAGATTTCTAAAAAGCATTGCCGTTGGTCTAAGATTTGACTCACTTGCTGAAAAAACTGGAAACTCTAATGGAAAACCGCCTGCTTCATAAACACCTTTTTTTACTGACTCAGCAATTTCTCGAAAGTGTCCATTGCAAGGCGTTAACTCTGACCACGTGTTACAAATTCCAATTACTGGCCTTCCATCAAATAAATGATTAGGGTGGCCTTGATTTCGCATCCATCCACGGTGAATAAACGTATCTCGTCGGTGTGACTTTGAATTATACCAATCCGATGATCTATATTTCTTTTTTTCTGCCATATTATTTATACTTTAGCATAGAAAGAAAAGCTTTCAATAACACTTTAACTGATTACTAATTTAGATTTATTATCTTCTAATCCTTGATAGTTTAAATTAATAGCAAAAAGGCTTCCATCTAAATCACTCTGATTTGAAACCTTATTGCTAGCAGTAGTGACATATAAGGTTTTTAAATCTTTGCCTCCAAAAACACAGTTAGTAATATTTTGAACTGGCATTTCAATTATTTGATCAACCTGCCCAGTTGGGTCGAATCTTACTATACATGATCCTCCATAACGGCAATTCCATATACAGCCGTCTGTATCCATTGTTGAACCATCTGGATATCCTCTATTAAATTTTGCAAAGTGTGATTTATTAGACAGTATTCCATTTTCTAAATCAAAATCATATCTAAAAATGTTACCATTCAAGGTGTCTGTAAAATAAAATTTGGAATTATCAGGACTCCAAACAATCGTGTTGGGTATACCTAGATCTTCTTCAACAATAGATACTTTATTGTCAGTATCTACCTTATATAACTTGCCAATATTTTCTTTTACAGAAATATCGTTTCCGTTTTTATCAAAATTATTTTGCATAGTGCCAAACCAAAATCTTCCAAGAGCATCTGAGGCACCATCATTAGATCTCGTTAGAGGCAAAGACTCTTCAATATTAGTAATTCTTTTAAATTCAAACGTATCTAAATTATATAAATTTAATCCATTGTTAGAGCAAAAAATTAATTCACTATCAGACTTAACTGAAGTTGATGTTACTATTTCAGGCAAGTCATAAATTTCTTTTTTATCTGTGCTTAAATTGAGCTTAAACAGCTTAGATAAATTGCTAATATCTAACCAATAAAGTACATTGTTGTTTGATGAAAAGGTTATACCTTCACCTAGAACATTTTTGCATTTGTATAATACTTCAACATTAACCATATACTTAATATTTATAATTCAATATAATCTACTATTAATTTTTTTAAATATTTTAAAATAATTTGAGGCTATGAAAAAAATATTTTCAATTAACTTAGAGAGTTCACAAAGAAATTATACAGTTAGGGACCTAATTGATTTAAAAGGGAAAAAACAGCTTACGCAAATTAATGTATCTTCGCCTGAGGAAGCTGCAGCTGCTCAAGAAGCAAAAATTGATTTAATAATAGCACCGCCGACAGGAGATATTAAAAAAATAAGAAATTGTGCTGATAAAACATTCCTTACTGTCGGAATTCCTTTTCTTAAATATGAAAATAAGGATAAAATTACAAAAAAAGCTTTTGAATTAATTGAGATGGGTGTTGACTCAATACACTGTGGTTCATGGAATTTAGCTTTTATGAGTCATTTAAATAATTTTAATATTCCATTTCAAGGGCATGCTGGGTTCGTTCCATCACAAACAACTTGGATAGGAGGAATAAGAGCGTATGGTAAAAATTTTGAAGAAGCAAAAAATATATATAATCATGTAAAAAAAATTGAAAACACAGGTGCTTGGGCTGTTGAAATTGAATGCATACCAGATAAAATTATGTCTGAGATTAATGAAAAAACAAATATGTTAACCATTTCTATAGGTTCTGGTCAAAATTCAGATATTCAATTTTTATTTGCTGAAGACATCCTTGGTTATAGTTCAATCAAAACACCTAGACATGCTAAAGTGTATAGAAATTTTCTCAATTTACATAAAAAATTACAGAAAGAAAGAATTGATGCATTCAAAGAATTTAAAAAAGATGTAACTTTAAAAAAATTTCCTAGTAATAAAAATATTATATCGATTGATATAAAAGAATTAAATTTATTTAAAAAATTTATTAGTAATACAGATTAAAGATTTATTTAAAAGATCCTAAAGTTAAACCTTTAATAAGAGGTTTTTGAAATAGAAAAACAAAAAATAAAACTGGTATAAGCAATAATGATGCTGAGGCTGATAATTGACCCCAATAAATTTTTTGATAACCAACAAATCCATATAATCCTACTGGAGAAGTCCTAACAACTGAGTCTCCTAAAACTAGTGCAAATAAAAATTCATTCCACGAAAATAAAAAAGTAATTATACCAACAGCAGAAATGCCTGGCATAGACAAAGGAACAGCAATTTTATAAAATGTCTGAAAAAAACTACTCCCGTCAACATACGAAGCTTCTTCAATTTCCATAGGAATTTCTTCATAAAATCCTCTCATTAACCAAACTATTATAGATAAATTTAACCCTACATGAGCTATTATCAAGCCAATATGAGTATCTAAAATACCAAGTTTTAAATACATAATAAAAAAAGGAATCAACATTGCAATAGGTGGGGTCATTCTTGTAGAAAGTATCCAAAAACCAAAATCTGCTGATCCTTTAAATTTAAATCTTGCCAGAACATATGCAGCGGGAACACCTATTAACAAACCAAAACAAGTTGTTCCCAAGGCAACAATAAGGCTATCTAAAAAATACCCCCAAACTTCATTATTTTTTATAACTTCAATATAATTTTTCATTATTGGTTTAAAAATAAATGTGGGTGGTCTTGCTAATGCATCTTTAGAAGTTTTAAAGCTTGTATTTAATAACCAATATAAAGGGAAAAAACTCCATAAAGCAAAAAGGTAAAGTGCTGCTCTTCTAAAAAATACCTTCATCCTTTTAGGGTGTCTTTCGGTAATAATAGTTTATTTTTACGTAAAAAAATTTGCGCGACAACTATTGTTATAATTAACATAACTATTGCAATGGAACCTGCATATCCCATAGAAAGAAATTCAATTCCATGTTTGAACGCATATAAATTAAGTGTTCTTGTTAAAATGCCAGGGCCACCGGATGTAAGAACGTAGATTATATCAAAAGTTTTAAAAGCATCAATTGATCGAAAAAGTAATGCTAAACCTATAAATGGATAAAGCATAGGTACTGTTATTTTAGTAAAAATTTGCCAACTGCTAGCACCATCAACTTTTGCAGCTTCAAATGGTTCACTTGGTAATGATGCTAATCCTCCAAGGCAGATTAATAAAATAAATGGTGTCCATTGCCATGTATCAACAATTATGAGTGATATCATTGCTGTATTAGGAGAAGCTAACCATGCCTGAGGTTCTAAACCTAGTAATTTCATAAAATAATTTAATACACCAAGAGATGGATTAAACATTAAACGAAAGGTAAAAGTTGCTGCAATAGGAGTTATTGCTAAGGGAAGCAAATACAATGTTCGTAATAATGAAACATTTGAATTTTCATTATGAAGTAAAGTTGCAAAAACTACACCTAAAACAACCTGAATAAATACAGCTAAAACTGTAAACACAACAGTTACTCTTAAAGCGATCCAAAATTCATCTGTTTTCATTAATTCTATATAATTATCAAGAAAAATGAATTTGGTCTGACCTGGTCGCAATAAAGAATAATCTGTAAAACTAAGAATCAAACTAACTATAAAAGGAAATAAAGTAAGCCCGACTAACAAAATAGTCGCTGGCATTAACATTAAAATTATAAATTTATTTCTCTCTTTTCGAAATTGATTCATAAAAAAACACCCTTGCATAATTTTGCAAGGGTGTAAATTATAGTATTAGGCTCCAATTGCTTTGTTAATTTTAGCAGTTGCTTCAGTCATCGCTTTTTCAGCAGATTTAGTACCAGTAACAACTTCATTAATTGCAATACCAAACGGTGTAAGTATTTCACCACTTTGAGGATGGAACCAACAATCTTTCATGATTTTACCATCTGCATTTTGAAGATTTGTTAAAGCAGCGGTAGCAGCTTGTTTCCCAAAAGCAGATTTAAAACCATCTGATTCCCATGCAGAAGTTCTTGTAGTTGCTAGACCTAATGCTGAACTCATTAAACAAGTTGGTTTACTATTAGCCCAAGTTAAGAACAAAAATGCAGCTGCTTTCTGTTGAGACTTAGAGTTAATACCTGCCATCCAATGCCACATATTTGGTTTAGCTTGTTTTCCAGGTCCGCTAACCATTGCCCCATAAGTTGTATGTCCAGCAGCATTACTTTTTTCAGGATTTTCAATATCCGTTGCAAAATTACTTGAATCCATACCAATGGCACATACTTCTTGCATATAATCATTAAGACACTCATACCAATGATAGTTACCAACACCTAATGGGCCAGCTTCTTTAAGTATAGTGCCATAATAATGGATTGCTTCAATTGCCTCTGGAGAGTCAAGCATACATTTACCATCTTGAATAATTACTCCTCCATTAGAGAATACAAAACCTCCTCCTGGCCATGAGCCAGCAGTTCCATCAGCTTTTGATCTCATAGCAACACCAGCAACATCACCAGATTTTAGCTTTTTACCAGTAGAGAGCAGTTCATCAAATGTTGTTGGTACTCCTTCTCCAACTGCATCTAACATATTTTGATTTGCAAACATTGTTTGAGCCTCAGCAGTAATTGACATTACATATGACTCCCCATCATTCCAAATTGGAAAAGATCTTGCAGATGAAAATATATCATTCAAATCATACCAATTTTTATCAAATAAATCTGGATTATCAAAATGCTGATCTAGAGACTCTAACCAACCTGCATTAGCAGCTTGTCCATAGGACCAAACCATATAAACATCAGGTGTTGGGTTTCCAGCACCAAGTTTAACTGGAACTTCAGCTACATACTCAGACTCACTTTGTTTTTGAACCTGAACATCAATGCCGGTTAACTTTTTAAAATGTGGTAAGAGTGGTTCAATAGATGACATCCAAGGATGCTCTAGTCCAGATAAAACTATTGAGCTTCCTTTTTGAGATTGCCAATCTATATTAGCACCTTCATACATTTTCATCATTTCATCTACATTAGATGCAGCATAAAGTGGCAGTCCATAAGAACTTAAAATACCAGCTCCGGCTAATGCAGATGTTGCTTTGACAAAATGCCTCCGAGTTAAATTTAATTGTTTAATCGGTGGCAAATGATTGATATATTTTTTTTTCATTAATACCTCCTTTAATTAATATTTAAAAAATAATGTTTAAAAGATACTCCTTTATAGAAATTACAGAATAGCAATTTAATCAATATTGTGATTACTTTTTGTCACAAGTAATAAATTATTATTTATTGCCTAGAAAATTAGCTTTAATAATCAAAAAAAGGTCTATAAATAT
>CACIRR010000030.1 GCA_902589095.1 uncultured Alphaproteobacteria bacterium
TGCAATCTGGTTTGGGCAAAACCAAAAAATGGCTTGCAGAATATGTTGTAGAGACAGATAAAATCAAAGACTCTTTAATGGGGTGGAACAGTTCGTTAGACACTAAAGAACAAATTAAAATGTTTTTTGATACTAAAGAACAAGCAATTGAATGGTCAAAAAAAAATAACCAACAATTTATTGTTATAGAACCCAAAGATAGAAAAATTAAACCCAAGAACTACGCATCTAATTTTGATATGAATAGAAAAGAGCCTTGGACACATTAATCTTTTGAATTCATTTATAGTATGATAAAGGGCTTTAAAAGCGCCCGTAGCTCAGTGGATAGAGCAACCGCCTTCTAAGCGGTAGGTCAAATGTTCGAATCATTTCGGGCGCGCCAAAAAGGATTGAACTATGAAATATAAACTTAATTGTCATTGCGGTTCTGTTGAACTTGAAGTTGAAACGGATTTAGAAAATATCAAACAATGCAATTGTTCAATTTGTAAAAGAAAAAATGCAAAAATGAATTTAATTCCAAAAAATGCAATAAGAATTATTAAAGGTGAGGACAATCTATCAACATATCAATTCAATACAATGAAAGCAGAACATTTTTTTTGCAAAACGTGTGGTGTTTATACACATCACAATAGAAGAACTGATCCTAATGGTGTGGGCATCAATATTGGATGTATAGATGCGATAGACCCCTTTGAATATGAGGCGGGTTTTGTTGATATGAAAAATAAATAGCCATAATTATATGTCTTTGGAATTTTTAATTTCAAAAATTCAAAATAATAATTTTTTACTTATCGGTAGAGCTGGTGTTGATATTTATCCAGATCCACCTGGAACTAAAACTGAAAATGCAAATACTTATGTGACTCATTTAGGTGGTTCATCTGCTAATATGGGAGTTCAACTTGTAAAATATGGTGGCTCATGCTCCTTACTTACTAGAGTGTCAAATGATGCTTTAGGTAAATTTGCTTTAAATCAATTGGATCATTACGGTGTGAATAGAGATTTAATCAAATTAGAAGATAATGAATCTAGAATTTCTTTTGCAATAGTTGAGACAACCATAGAAGATCATCAATCAATTATTTATAGACACAAAGCTGCTGATTTATTCTTGAATAAAAGTGATATTGAAAATGCAAAAATTCACAATTATGAATGCATATTAATCACAGGAACCTCTCTTGCTGCTCAACCATCTAGAGATGCAGTTTTGTATGCATTAAAATTAGCTAAAGAACATAACATCCCTGTTATTATGGATATAGATTATCGACCTTATACTTGGGAGTCGGCTGAAAAAGCTAAAGATGTGTATAATCTTGCATGTGATTATTGTTCTGGTGTTATCGGTAATGATGATGAATTTGCTATATTATCTGGCAATTATGATGAGGGATTAAATTACGCTAAAAAACTATCATCAAAATGTGATTTAGTGATTTTTAAAATGGGAGAAAAAGGATCAATAACTTTTTCACAAAATTTAGAGATTATAAAAGGAATTTTTCCAGTTAAACCTCTGAAGCCAACAGGAGCGGGTGACTCTTTTATGGGATCATTAATCGGAGCTCTTCTAAAAAATTATGATCTTGAAAAAGCTATAGAAATTGGTTCTGCTGCAGCGGCAATAGTAGTAACTAGAGTTGGCTGCGCTCCAGCAATGCCAGATTTAGACGAAGTTTTGGAATTTATGAATACTAATAAAATTAATAAAGGAGATAAAAATGCACATACCACCGTTTGATAATAAGAATAAACCAATAGTTGATCTAGATGATAATCATGTCCCATTAAATTATTTTAATATTATAAAGTTAAAAAAAGATCAAAGCTTTGAATACGTAACGCCTGGTTATGAAACCTGTATAGTCCCAGCCACAGGTACTATTGATGTTAATGTAGAAGGATACGAAGTAAAGAACTTGGGAACAAGAACAATTGATGTATGGGACGGTGAACCAGAAGGAGTATATGTTCCATCAAGTACTAAAGCTTCTTTTGTAGCTTTAAATGACTCCGAAATATTTATAGCTGGAGCCAAGTTTGATAAAACTTTTGAACCATTTGCTGTCAGAGTTGATGAAATTGATATGGTGCAATATGGATCAGACGATACTAAAACGCACCGAAAAATTAAACATATTCTTGGTACTAAACATCATGATAAAGTAGGAAGGTTACTATGTAATGAGCTTTATACAGTAGGGCAGGGTGGCTGGTCAGGTTTTCCTCCTCACAAACATGATACGGACAGACTTCCAGATGAAACACGACATGACGAAACATATAACTATCGATTTCGTCCTAATAACGGATTTGGTTTTCAATTATTTCAACAAGTTGATGAAAAGGTTGGAAAGGCAGAGCATATAGTTGATGGATCAACAATTGCAATTAGAACAGGGTATCACCCCTGTGTTGTAGCACCAGGTTATGAAATGTATTATTTTACTATCCTGGGAGGATTATCTCAAAGATCTTTAGTTCAGTATTTTCAACCTGAACATGCTTATCAAGTAGAAACTATCCCAGGCATTAAAGATATGATTGCCAAATATAAGTAATGACAGCCGTATCACTAAAAAGAATTTTAAAAGATGCAAATAAAAATAAATACGCTGTAGCTGGCTTAGTTGTTTTAGGTTGGGATGACGCCTTAGCTTTTACTCAAGCTGCTGATGAAACGGGTATTCCAATAATTTTGCAAGCTGGACCTTCTTGCAGAGCCCATACCCCTGTTCCAATTTTAGGCAAAATGTTTAGATACTTGGCAGACCAAACCAACACTCATATTTGTTGTCATATTGATCACGGATATACCATTCGTGAGTGTATAGAGGGTATAGATTCAGGTTTTACTTCGGTGATGTTTGATGGATCAAAGCTTTCTCTAAAAGAAAATATAAAAATCACTTCATCAATTGTAAAAAAAGCTCATAATTCCAAAGTATCTGTTGAGGGAGAGGTTGGTTTTGTTGGGTATGCTAACGGAAAAAATTCTAAAGGCACTTTAATTGATGAAGCGATAAAGTTCTCTAGAGAAAGTAATGTTGATGCAATGGCTATATCGGTAGGTAATACACATTTACAAACAAAAAAAATTGCAAAAATTGATTTTGATAAAATTCAAAAAATTCAAAATTCTATCTCAACACCTCTTGTATTACATGGAGGAAGTGGAATTCCTAATCAAACAAGAAAAAAGTTAGCTAAGGAAACTAATATCGCTAAGTTTAATATTGGCACTGAAGTAAGAATGGCTTTTGGAAATGCTTTGAAAGGTCAGATGAAAAAAAACCCATTAGTTTACGATAGGTTACAATTATTGAAACCTACAATTCCAGAAATTACAAAAATAACAAAAAAAATAATTAAAAATATTGGACCAAAATAAATGGAAACAATTTTCGTTGCTGCTTTGAAAGAAGAAACTCCAGAATTGAATAAATTTTATCATACAGGGGTTGGAAAAATTAATGCCTCAATAAAGCTAATGGAACTTATCGAGTTATACAAACCCAATCAAATTATTAACTACGGCACAGCAGGATCACTTAAAAAGAATATCAGTGGCCTCATTGAATGCACTACTTTTGTTCAGCATGATATGGATGCAAGAGGATTGTTAAATTTCAAACTTGGAGAAACCCCTTTTGATCCGATTTCAGAAATTACATTTTCAAATTCAGGATATATTTGCGGAACTGGAGATAAATTTGTGAAAAATCAATTAGAATTAAATTGTGATATTGTAGATATGGAGGCCTATGCTTTGGCAAAAATTTGTCATATCAATAAAATCAAATTTAAATGCTTTAAATATATATCAGATTATGCAAATGAAGATTCATCAAATGACTGGATAGAAAATTGTCATAAAGGTGCACGTGACTTTTTATCATTGTATCCTAATTGTAAATAAATGATTTTAAAAATTTTAGATAAACTTGGAAGAAAAAAAATTGTTTTAGACAGAGGTCCATCTCATCCTGAATTTGATAAAGCAAAACCATGGTTGGAGAGATATTATGTATTATTTAGAAAAAGACCTCGATGGTTTCCATTTAATATTCTTATACATCGAATGCTTGATGATGATCATGGCGAGGGTGTCCATAATCATATGTGTCCATACATCACCATTATATTAAAAGGTGGGTATTGGGAAACTACATCTAAAGGGAAATTTTGGAGACCGCCTGGTTATATAGGTTTTAGATCTGCTGATCATCTTCATCGAGTTGATTTAAAGCCCAATACAGATACAATGACATTATTTATTCCTGGGCCTTTTGGTACTAGAAAAACTAAACGGGCAGATTATAAAACTAATTTTAATAAAAAGTAATAAAGGAGCTAAAGAATATGAAAAAGGCATATTGGGTTGGAGTTGTTAATGTTAAAAATCATGATGAATATAAAAAATATGTAGATATTGCAGGTCCTGCATTAGTGGCTGCAGGTGCTAAAATATTAAGTAGAGGAGGAAGAATAAAAAATTTAGAAGGTGAGGAGATGAATAGAATTGTGGTTATTGAATTTCCTTCAATGGAAAAGGCTGAGTCTTTTTACCACTCAGATGAATATAGAAAAGGTCTTAAATATATAAATTCTACAGTAGCAGATCGATTTTTGAATATAGCTGAAGCTGTTGATTAGACTATTCCATCGTAAATGAGTTTCAAACCACTGAAAAAAAGCAAGATATAAATTACATTAAAAAAAATTTTTTCAGGAATTCTTTTTTGAATAAAATATCCAATTAAGACACTTATAAAAGCAAGTGGTAATAAAATAAGTGAAACAATCAAGTTAGCAGGTGCTAATAATCCAACATAGTAATAAGGTATTAATTTAACAACATTAATAACCAAGAATGCCATGGTCATAGTGCCAATAAAAGATATTTTATCCAGTTTTAAAGGTAGTGTATAAAAATTCATTGGTGGGTTTCCTGCATGAATCAAAAAGCTAGTGTAACCTGCTATAGAAGACCAAAAATAACCTTTTAGCTTTGTTGGTTTCAATAAACTGTTACTTTTTTGAATGAAAGAAACTAAAACAAAGATTATTGAAATAATGCCAACCATTATTCTGATTTGATCCTCGTTTGTATATTTGAAAGTAAATGTACCAAACAAAATCCCAACTATTGATGCTGGAATAATAATTTTTAAAATTTTATTTATCCATTTTTTCCAATATAAATATATTGCTGAAAAATCCATTATGATCAAAAGTGGTAACAGTATGCCAGCTGCTTGAAGAGGGCTCATTGCAAAAGACATGACCGGAACAGCTAACATAGCAATTGGTCCCGGAACCCCACCTTTTGAAATACCAAAAACAAAAACCCCAAAGGATGCAAAAGCCAAAAATACAGGATCCATTATTGTAGAGCTTTTAAACCTGTAATTATATCTTTGATTTGATCTTCAGAGTCCTCTAAACCACAATAAACCCTTATTAAATTTCCTTTAAGCTGACTTTTAAATTTTCTTTTTGATAATGGGGGGAAAGTAATTAAGCTGTCATATCCACCCCAACTATATCCCAATTTAAATATTTTAAGCTTAGAGAACATTTTTTTTATTTTATTTTGAGAATGTAATTTCTTTAAAGAAAATGCAAATAGGCCAGAGCTTCCTGAAAAATCTCTTTTCCAAATATGATGATTTATAGTTGTCTGTAAAGCAGGGTGGTAAACAGTCTCTACCAAAGGATGATTACTTAATTTTATAGCCATTTTTAGAGCATTATCTTGTATTTGTTTCATTCTTAAGTTTAATGTTGGTAAGCCCCTTAATGCTAAGTATACTTCTTCTGATCCTGGACAAATCCCCAAAGTTTTGGTTGCAATTCTAATAGATTTTGAGTGTTTTTTGTCTGAGCTTATAAAACCAATAAGAATATCTGAATGTCCATTGATGTACTTTGTTCCTGCATCAATAATAATGTTTATTCCAAGTTTTATGGGGTTACAAAATATTGGTGATGCCCAAGTATTATCCATTACCGTTGGAATTTTTTTTCTTTTGGCAATTTTAGTTATTTTGGGGATATCAAGAATTTCAAATGTTGCCGTACCTGGAGATTCTAAATAAATTAATTTAGTTTTTGGTTTAATTAATTTTTCAAATTTTTTTATATCTGTAAAGGGTTGAAAATAATTTATTGTAACACCATAATTTTTTAAAAGTGTCTCACAAAAAGTTCTTGTTGGACTATAAACTGTATCATTGATTAAGACCTCATCACCTTGTTTTAAAAAAGCAAAAAAAGGAACTATAAGGGCAGCAAGTCCTGATGGAGCTACAACAGTATCATGGCAATTATACAAATTGCTCACTGCTTTTTCTAATTGATCAACTGAAGGATTTTTATTTATTCCATACAGGGTGCTTCTATCGTCATCATTTTTAACGTCGTTAATATAATCTTCAAATGTTTCGAAGATCATGGTTGAACCTTTGTAAATTCCTGGATTGATAAAACCTTTTTGTTTTTTTACATCTCGTGAAACTTTAGTAAGTTTTGTGTTAATCTTCATAACTACTACATCTAGTATATATTTTTGAAATAATATACAATTTATGTATTTATTTTGGTAATAAAATTAGCTGTTTCGTACTTAAATTAATTTTGTTAATGAGGGGAATTCTTTGAAAAAAGATGTTTAAATAATTATTTAAAACGAGAGGAAATAATATGAAAAAACTATTATCAATCCTAGCTGTTTCTGTATTTGCTTTCTCAGCAAATGCTGGAACTCTTGATGATGTTAAAAATAGAGGTTTTCTAAAATGTGGTGTAACAACTGGTTTAGCTGGTTTTGCTGCTCCTGACGATAGTGGAGAGTGGGCTGGTCTTGATGCAGATATGTGTCGTGCAGTTGCTGTAGCAGTTTTTGGAGATCGTTCTAAAGTAGAATTTATCACTACAACTGGTAAATCTCGTTTCCCTACATTAGCTTCTGGTGAAGTTGATATGTTAGCGAGAAATACTACTTGGACTATTAGCCGTGATGTTAATCTTGGTTTTGAGTTCGTAGGTGTTAACTTCTATGATGGTCAAGGTTTCATGGTTCCTTCTGCTCTTGGTGTTTCAAGTGCAAAAGAACTAGATGGCGCTACTGTATGTATCCAAACTGGTACTACTACAGAGCTTAACCTTGCTGACTTCTTCAGATTAAATGGAATTAGCTACGAAGCACTTCCAATTGAAACTAATGACGAAGGTAAAGAAAACTTATTCGCAGGAAGATGTGATGTATACACTACTGATGCATCTGGTCTTTCTTCAACTAGAGCTGCAGCAGCAGATCCTGGTAAGTGGGTAGTTTTACCTGAAATCATTTCTAAAGAGCCTCTAGGTCCACTAGTAAGACACGGTGACCACCAATGGGGTGACGTAGTTCGTTGGTCTCTAAATGCAATGATTATTGCAGAAGAACTAGGTGTTACATCTGAAAACGTTGATGCTCAAAAAAGCTCAAATGTTCCTGAAGTACTAAGACTTCTTGGTGTTGAAGGTTCATATGGTGAAATGCTTGAACTAGCTCCTGATTGGGCTTACCAAATTATCAAACAAATTGGTAACTATTCAGAGTCTTACGAAGCTAACGTAGGTCCAGATACACCTCTTGAAATTGCTAGAGGTTTAAATGCTCTTTGGACTCAAGGTGGTATTTTATACGCACCTCCGTTCAGATAAATCGTAAATTTTTTACAATTAGGGGGTTTCAAAACCCCCTATTTTTTTTTATAGGAGACTAATGAGATCTAACTTAAATTTTTTTTCTGATGAAAAGTTTAGATCCATATTTTTTCAAACATTAGTTATTGGTCTTTTCGCCCTTGGTATTTTTTTTATAGTTCAAACAACTGCATATAATTTAGAAAAAAGAAACATTGCAACTGGATGGAGATTTCTTACTGATCCTGCTGGATTTGATATAAGTTTTTCTCCCTTTATAAATTTTAAATCTACTGATACGCACTTAGATGTATATTTTGTAGGAGTTTTAAATACACTTTTAGTTTCTTTTTGTGGGTGTATTGCTGCTACAATTCTTGGTTTTTTAGTTGGAATTATAAGATTATCTTCTAACTGGCTTCTAGTTAGAGTAGCCTATATCTATGTTGAATTTACAAGAAATGTTCCATTACTTTTACAAATTATTCTTTGGTACAGTATTCTTATTCAACTACCGAGAGTTAAACAATCTCTAGAATTTTTAGATACATTTTTTATTTCAAATAGAGGCATATATTCACCTCGACCAGTTTTTGAGAATGGTTTTTCATATGTTTTTATTGCTTTTACCTTAGCCTTAGTTTCAAGTTTTTTTCTAAGAAGATGGGCTAAAAAAAGACAAGATGAAACTGGTAAGCAATTTCCAGTTGTGACTTCTGCTTTTGGAATGATTATTTTTGTTCCGTTATTACTATTTTTTATTCTGGGCTCACCTTTGTCTTTTGATTATCCAGCTTTAAAAGGCTTTAACTTTAAGGGCGGTATGGTTATTCGACCTGAGTTTATAGCAATGTTTTTAGCATTAACTATTTACACGGCAGCATTTATTTCTGAAACTGTAAGATCAGGGATCTTATCTGTTACAAAAGGTCAAAGAGAAGCATCAGCATCTCTAGGATTAAAAAAAAGTTGGATAATGAGATTAATTATTATTCCTCAAGCTTTAAGAGTTATTGTTCCACCTCTAACAAGTCAGTATCTTAATTTGACAAAAAACTCATCATTAGGGATTGCTGTTGGATATGCAGATCTTGTGCATGGATTTGGAGGTATAAGCTTAAACCAAACAGGACAAGCAATTGAATGCATGGTTATTGTAATGGCAACATATTTAACAATTAGTTTAACAATATCTCTGTTTATGAACATTTATAACAGAAGTATACAATTTAAAGAGAAATAGAATGAATGATTTAACTGAAGCAAGAAAACCACCTGTTGCTACAACTGGTATATTAGGATGGCTTAGGATCAATTTATTTTCAAATTGGGTGAATTCATTAGTTACACTTTTTGTTTTATATATTTTAATTCAATTCATACCTTGGATACTTAATTGGACAATCTTTGCTGCAGATTTTAAGTATAATTTTAATGGTGAGGAAATTATTAATAGAGAAATGTGCTCAAGAGTTCTTGATCCAGAAAATGGAGGTGCATGTTGGGCGATCATCTATGTTAGATTTTATCAGTTTATGTATGGATTTTATCCAAGAGAAGAGGTCTGGAGAGTTAATTTAAGTTATATTATGTTGGCTGTAGCAATAGTACCTCTATTGTTTGATAAGTTCCCTTTTAGAAAGCACTTTTTGAAGTTTACTTATGTATTTCCAATTATTGCTTTTTTTCTTTTAAATGGAGGACTTGGTTTAGAGCCTGTATCCACAAACAAATGGGGAGGTTTACTTGTTACTCTAGTATTAGGCTGTACAGGTATAGCACTTGCTTTCCCTCTTGGCATTATTTTAGCTTTAGGAAGACGTTCAAACTTACCAGTTATCAGTATGATGTGTACTCTATTTATCGAGTTTATCAGAGGAGTGCCTCTAATTACGCTTTTATTCTTTGGAATGGTAATGCTTCCTTTATTCTTGCCTGAAGGCATAGATATGGATGGATTAGCACGTGTTTTGGTTGCAGTAACCTTGTTCCAATCTGCTTACATGGCTGAAGTAATAAGAGGTGGTTTGCAAGCAATTCCACAGGGCCAGTATGAGGCTGCGAGATCAATTGGTTTGTCATATTGGCAAATGAACATGAAGATAGTGCTTCCACAAGCCATAAGAATATCTATTCCATCAATAGTAAACACTTCAATTGGTTTGTTTAAGGACACCACGTTAGTTATTATTGTAGGATTATTGGATTTATTAGGAATTGGAAGAGGGGCTTTAGCTGATACAACCTGGTTGGGTTTAGCCTATGAGGTTTACTTTTTTGTATCCTTAGTTTTCTTTATTTTCACATTTGCTATGTCAAGATACAGTTTATATTTGGAAAAAAAGCTTAAAACAGGTATTAACATGGGAGCAGATTAATATGTCAGAAGATTCAATAATTTTATTAAAAAATGTAAATAAATGGTTTGGTGAATTCCATGTATTAAAAGACGTGGATCTTGAAGTAAAAAAGAAAGAAAGAATTGTTGTGTGCGGACCTTCAGGTTCAGGAAAATCCACAATGATTCGATGTATTAATCGATTAGAAGAACATCAAGAGGGGACCATTATTGTTGATGGTATTGAACTTACTGGAAATTTAAAGAATATTGATAGTGTAAGGAAAGAAGTTGGAATGGTTTTTCAACAATTTAATCTTTTTCCTCATTTATCCGTCAAAGAAAATATTACTCTTGCCCCAATTTGGGTTAAAAAAATGCCTAAATCTGAGGCAGAAGAATTAGCAATGCAACAACTTGAAATTGTTAAAATACCTGAGCAAGCTGACAAATATCCTGGTCAACTATCTGGCGGACAACAACAAAGAGTTGCAATAGCAAGATCACTTGCAATGAAACCAAATATTATGCTTTTTGATGAGCCTACATCTGCACTAGACCCTGAAATGATTAAAGAAGTTTTAGATGTTATGATTGATTTAGCTGAAGGTGGAATGACCATGATAGTTGTAACTCATGAAATGGGCTTTGCAAAAACTGTTGCTGATAGAATGGTATTTATGGATGAAGGGAGAATAGTTGAGCAGGCAGTACCTGATAAATTTTTTAATAATCCAGAGAGTGATAGAACAAAATTATTCTTAAGTCAGATACTTAATCATTAAGTAATATATTTACTCGACGATTCATTTTTCCTTTATTCTCAATTTTGCCTATCTTAATCTCACCGATTTCTATTGTTGATTTTACATGTGTCCCGCCGCACGGTTGAAAATCTATATCACCGATTTTAACAAATCTTAATTTACCATCTATTTTTGGTGGTTTAACAGACATAGTTCTTACTAATTCTGGCTGCCTATCTAATATTTTACTGTCTATATATTCGTAAATTATTTTATGATCATTTTTCATAATTATATTAATTTTCTCTTCAAGTTCTTCTTTGTTTATTTTTTTATCAGGATCATTAAAATCTAATCTACTTTTTTCATACCCAATTTGACCTCCTGTTACCCCTAAAGGTATCGCCGCACACATTAAATGTAGAGCACTATGCATACGCATATGTCTATATCTTGTTTCCCAATTTAATTTTGCTCTCACTTCTTGGTTTATTTCAAGCCCATCTATACTCTCTAATATGTTTTTAATGCTTCCTTCTGCTTTTATCGTATTTTCAACTTTTATCTGTATTTTTGTAGTTGAGATTTCACCTATATCTCCTGGTTGACCACCACTTTGTCCATAAAATATTGTATCCTCTAATTCAATTGCTTTGTTTTCCTGATCAATTTTTTTAATTCTCGTTATTATTTCTTTTTTATATGCATCTTCTTCAAATATTTTTCCCATAATTTTTTCTAACAGATTTTTATATTATTAGGTTGACTTTTTTATTAATCTAAATAAATTAGAACAAAACAAGAACATTAATGTATTTAAATTAAATATAATTATTGTTTATCAATTAGTTAATTAATTTTTTTAAAACTATGGATCAAAAAAATATACTGTCAGTTATTAATATCGGAGGCAATACAAAGATTACTATGCCTTTATTTTCAGACTCGGTATCAGCCGGTTTTCCTTCTCCTGCAACTGATTATTTAGAAAACAAACTTGATCTAAACGAATATCTCGTAAAGCATCCTGCAGCTACGTTTATTGTGAAAGCAAGCGGACCCTCAATGATGCAGGCTGGGATTTTTTCAGGAGATTTGATGATTGTAGATAGGAGTATTACACCTAAAAATGACAATATAGTTATTGCCTCTGTCTTCGGTGACTTAACAGTAAAAAAACTAAGAAAGAAAGGTTCTGCATTATTTTTGGTTTCAGCCAACAATGAATATCCTAGCATTGAAGTAAAAGAGGAGATGGAATGTTTTATATGGGGAGTGGTGACATATGTCATACATAAAACAATTACAAAATAATCATCCCTCTCAAAATAATTCTATTGCTTTGATAGATTGTAATAATTTTTACGCTTCATGTGAGAGAATATTTAATCCCAGATTAATTGGCAAGCCTATTGTTGTTTTATCTAATAATGATGGCTGCATAATAACGAGATCAGCTGAAGCAAAAGAATTGGGCATTAAGATGGGAGAGCCATATTTTAAGGCTAAAAAAATTATTGATAAAAATAATGTGAGAGTTTTCTCTTCCAATTATTCTTTGTACGGAGATATCTCCCAGCGTGTTATGGAAACGCTGGCAAGGTTCGCTTCTGATGTTGAGATATACTCTATAGATGAGGCTTTTCTTGGGCTAAACGGTTTTGAAAATTATGAATTAAGCAAATACTGTCAATATATACGTCGCACTATAAAACAATGGGTAGGCATTCCTGTAAGTATAGGAGTGAGTACCACAAAAACACTTTCAAAAATTGCAAACAATCTTGCAAAAAAAAATAAGGAATATGATGGAGTGTGCATACTAAAGTCTTGGTTTGATATAAATGAAGCTTTAAAATTAACATCTATAGAAGACGTTTGGGGTATTGGTAGACGTTTATCTGTTTTTTTAAAAAAATATAAAATCAATACCGCCTATGATTTTACTCAGCTTGACAAAGGATGGATAAGAAAAAATATGGGAGTAGTTGGGGAGAAAACTTTTTTAGAGCTTTGTGGAGTATCGTGTATTGAATTAGAATTAATTCCTTCAGATAAAAAGAGTTGCTGCGTCTCAAGATCTTTTAGTAAACCAGTAGAGAAAATTGATGATTTGGAAGAATCAGTTTCAAGTTATGGGACAAGGGTAGCAGAGAAAATAAGAGAGGAGGGATTGGTCGCAGAGTCTATGAGCATCTTTGTATTAACAAATTACTTTAATAGAAAAGAAAAGCAGTATTCAAATTCAATTAAATTACAACTTCCATATCCAACCAATAACAGTATTAAGATTGTAAAACGAGCTTTAGAAGGAATAAAAAAAATATATCGCCAAGGTTATCGTTATAAAAAGGCTGGTGTTATTCTTTATGGTTTAACTAAAGCAAAACAAACAAGAGGACTCTTAGATTATGATAGAGAAAGTTCAGACTCAATCATGAATACATTGGACAGAATCAATGAACGATATGGTAGCTCCACTATTAGATTAGCATCTGAAGGTGTTGACAAGTCTTGGAGCATGAGAAGAGAGAGTGTATCCCCATGTTACACAACTAGATTTGATGATTTAGTTGAGGCAAAACTCAGTCTTTAGAAAAATTACAATCAGTAAGATCCATGGACTCTGACTCAGCGAGATCTATATAACCTTGAATTTTTTTCTTATTTACTTTTCCGTAACGAACAAAACCACCCTTATAGACATCCAAATTGTCCGGATTAATGGATAGATACAAACACGCATAGTCAAAAGCATCTTGAATGGGAGAGTCTGGTAAGATTGTGTCTCTAAGTTCCTCCCAAATTTTTAGTCTATCAATATCATTAGTGTCATTTAGATACTCTTTTGATAATGATATGCTTGAGGTAAAAGTAAAAAAAATAAGAATTAAATAATGAAAAATTTTCATAATAAATTTTAGCATACTGATTAAAGAGAAAGAAAAAATATTAAAATTTAATAACTTTTATGAGATTTTAATGGCTCCCCGGGCCGGGCTCGAACCAGCGACCGATCGGTTAACAGATGGTTGCTATAAGGCAAAAAACAAAGAAAAAAAAAGAATTGTCAGTAATTTTGTCAAATTAAAATCATTTTTTAATAGAATTTTTTTCGTCAATACCGATTGCTCAATAGCATTAAATGCTAATTAATTTTTAACTAAATCTCTCTTTGATCGAGCCAGTAATTAAATCTTCTAACAGATATTAACCACTTACCAGCAATTTTTTTCATAGGAAGATTTTCT
>CACIRR010000031.1 GCA_902589095.1 uncultured Alphaproteobacteria bacterium
CAATCAATCAGCAAAACTTTTTATTAAGGCAATACGTAATGCATAAATTCGAAAATTCATGGTTATACACAAGAGAAAAGATAGATCATTCTTCTAAAAATTTAAAAATAATTGATAAAATTAATAGCGCAATAAAAGATCTAGAAACTTTAAATGTATTAGATCTTGGAACTGGAACAGGTTCAAATTTTAGATTTTTATCAAAAAAAATTAAACATAAAAATCAATCTTGGACATTAATGGATATCTCTAGAAGTTCATTGAGTGAAGCAAGAAAAAAAAACATTCTTAATAATAAGATTAAAAAAGTATCTTTAAAACATAATGATATTATTAAAGATATTAAAAAGACTAATTTTAATCAATTTGATCTCGTTACAGGCTCAGCCTTCTTAGATATTATGCCCCTTAAGTGGTTTAAAGATTTTCATAGACTTAATCAAAATACAAAAATAGTATATTTTTCTATCAACTATGATGGATATTTTAAATTTCAGCCTCATCATTCATTGGATAATAATATGCTACAGCTATTTAATAATGATCAACAAAGTAAAAAGAATGGTATAGTTAAAGCTGTAGGTCCAGATTGTAGTGAGATTATTAAAAGTTATTTTTCAAAAACTCATAAAACATTTTTACTAAATTCAAATTGGATTGATATAAAAAATAAGAAATTTCAATTGATGTTTTTGGACTTTTGTAAAAATGTAATTAATAATAATAAAAAAAATACTCTTGATAAATGGATAGAATTCAAAAAAGAAAAGATATTGAAAAATAAATCAAAACTTAATGTCTTCAACAAAGATTTTTTAGCTATTAAAATCTAAAGTTGCTACTATTTCTTTTCCAAGTTTAGCAAAATTACTTTTTCTTCTAATTGCTTTTTTTAAATTTGTTATTGGTTTTAATTTAACACTATTTATCCCAGAACCTATCAGCGTCGGTGAAATTATAAATTGCATATAGTTAATTAAATTTTGTTCAATAAAATGTGATAAAGTAGTGGGACCACCTTCAATTAATATATATTTCAAAGAAGTTTTTATGAGAAATTTATATACACTTAAAGTAAAATCTTTTTTTGGCAACTTTACTATCGTAGTATTATTTAAATTTTTTGTCTTATTTGATGTTGTAAAAACCATATTAGTATTTTTATCTTTGAAAATTTTATATTTATTTGTTAATTTTAAGGAGGGATCAATGATTAATCTTGTTGGATTTTGTCCTTTTATTTTTCTAGTTGTTAAAAGAGGATTGTCTTTAATAATAGTATTTACTCCAACTAAAACCCCGTCACTGATTGATCGTAAACAATGGAGATAAGTAATACTCTCTTTTTCATTAATATAATGAGAATTGCCATTATTTAATGCAATTTTAGCATCAAGGCTTTGGCCTATTTGTCCAATAAAATTTCTATCTTTTTTTCTAATTAATGGGAGTATTATCTCGCAACTTTGTCTTAATATTGGATCAATTTTTACATTAAATACAATACTATTGTTTTTTATTACAATATCAGCTTTCCCCTGTTGATTTGTTTGGATGATACCTTTTTTACTTATATTCAAAGTTAAGTTGTTCAATTTTCTATTTTTCTTTATAAAATTAAACAATTCTGCAATATTATTAGCCCTGATCATTGGTTTTGTTAAAAATCTTTATATATACATTCTCATGAGTTTAAATAAAAATACAGGTATTCTGATAGATAGAGCAATTAACGAGTTAAGAACAGGAAGACCTATAGTCATAAATGAAAGAAAAAGTTTTTGGATTTTCTATAACATAGAGCATGCTAAAAAAAATATAGTAAACCAATTCAATAAAATTCAAGAAAAAGAGTCATTTTTATTGATAACTAAACAAAAAGCAAAACAGTTAATCTCTAATAAGATAAATACAGATGTGTATTTTAAAGTAAGTCAAAATTTTAATTTAACTAAGTTTCAAGAACTTTTCTTAAATCCTATTAAAAAATCCAATATATTAAATTTTAAAAAAATTGAATCTGAAAGAAGTAAAAAATTTCATAAATTTGTATTAGAGTTATCAAAAAATGCTAAGTTAATTCCAGCATTAATATTTAAGAAAATTGATCATAAGAATAAAAAAAATATTGATGATGTATTATATCAGATGGGTTTAATGCAATTTGATTACCTGGACTTAGCTAATCAAAACCAACATATTTCTGATAGTATTAAGCTTATTTCAAGTGCAAATGTTCCATTACCTTATGTTGAGAATAGCTCTTTTAAAATATTTAAATCTTATATTGGCTCACAACAACATATGGCGATTATTATCAACCCAAAAAAAATTAAAACAACTTGTAATCTAAGAATACATTCTGCTTGCTTCACAGGTGATATTTTCCATTCGCTAAAATGTGATTGTGGAGAACAATTAAATAATTCCATTACCTATATGTCAAAAAACAATGGTGGTATAATTCTTTATTTAGATCAAGAAGGTAGGGGTATTGGACTTGCAAATAAAATGAGAGCTTATTCCCTTCAATCTAAAGGTCTTGATACTGTAGATGCTGATCACAATATTGGTTTTTTTGAAGATGAAAGAGATTTTAACGTTGCTACTAAAATATTATCAATATTGGGAATTAAGAATGTAAATATTATTACAAATAATCCTTTAAAAATGTCTGCTATTAAAAAAGGTGGTATTAAAATAAAGAATCAAATAAATACAAAACCTACTATTAATAAATTTAACAAAAATTATTTTAAAACTAGAGTTAAAAAAACTAGTTATAAACTTAAAATAGCTGTTTAGATTTTATATTTTTTATTAATGAAGAAAATATATTTAATTCGCCACGCTGAGTCAGAAGCAAATGCAGCGATGGATTTAGACAATCCTACTTACTATTACGACGCAAAGATAACAGTAAAAGGTGAGGAGCAAGCAATTAAAACTAGAGAAAGTTTAAAAAAAATTGAATTTGATACTTATATTTGTTCTCCTTTAACTAGAACAATGCAAACATTTTCAATTATCTTTCCAGATAAGAAGCCTTTACTTGAACCTTTAATTAGAGAGCAGTTGTATCATTCTTGTGATGTTGGAAGGCAGCCTAATATTTTAAAAAAAGAGTTTCCTGAATTTGATTTTTCTAATTTAAATAGATATTGGTGGAATAATGATGAACCTATTAATGAAAAAAAAATTGTTAAAGAAAATTTTAATGATATAAAAATTAGACTCGATAAATTTAAATCATGGCTGTATACAAATGATAGTTCAACCATTGCTTTAGTTAGTCATGGAACTTTTTTGAGTCAAATTACTGGATTTTTTTTAGAAAATTGTGAACATTATATTTGGGAGTATTAAGTGAGTAAAGTTAAAATTAATGAAGAAAAAATTGATAAACTGGCACATCTTGCAGTTAAAAGAGGTGTTGGCTTACAAAAAGGTCAGAATCTTTTAATAACAGCACCTTTAGAATCACTACCTTTAGTTAGAAAAATTGCTGAACATGCTTATAAAGAAGGCGCTCATATAGTAACACCACTCTTTACAGACTCTGATATTACTCTTTCGCGCTTTAAATATGCTCCTCATGAATCTTTTGATAATTCAACTGACTGGTTATTCAAAGGAATGGGAGAGGCTTTTGATACTAACACTGCTAGAATGGCAATTGCGGGTGACGATCCTATGCTATTATCTGAAATGGATCCTGAAAAGGTTTCACGAGCTAATAAAGCTATGGCAAAAGCTTACAAACCAGCAAGAGAGAGAATTACTGAATTTAAAATAAATTGGAATATTGTTTCATGGCCTGGAAAAGCATGGGCTAAAAGAGTTTTTCCAAAACTTGATACAGATGAAGCTGTTGTAAAGTTAGCAGATGCAATTTTTGATGCATCGAGAGCTTCTGTTGATGATCCTGTTAAAGCATGGGATGATCACAATGAAAAACTTCGTATAAAAACTAATTGGCTTAATGATCAAAATTTTGCTGCTTTACAATACAATGGACCAAATACCAATTTACGAGTAGGTCTTGCAGATGAACATGAGTGGATGGGAGGGGCATCTAAGGCTCAAAATGGAATAATTTGTAATCCTAACATTCCATCCGAAGAAGTTTTTACAACTCCCCATGCTCATAAAGTAGATGGAACTGTTGTATCAACAAAACCACTTTCATATCAGGGTACATTAATTGAAAACATCAAAGTTACATTTAAAGATGGAAAAATTATTGAAGCTAGTGCTAGCAAAGGAGAAGAAGTCTTACATAAAGTTCTTAAATCAGATGAAGGTGCAAGCAGAATAGGGGAGGTTGCTCTTGTTCCACATAGCTCACCAATTTCACAAAGTGGCATAATTTTTTATAATACTTTGTTCGATGAAAATGCTGCTTCTCATATCGCTCTTGGTCAATGTTATTCTAAATGTTTTAAGGGAGAATTAGATTTATCACCTGAAGAAATATCCAAAAGAGGCGGTAACTCTAGCATGATTCACATTGATTGGATGATTGGCTCTAATGATATTGATGTTGATGGTATAGACCAAAACGGCAATATTGTTCCAGTATTCAGAAAAGGTGAATGGGCAAAGTAAAAATTAGGTAAAAAAACTAATCTATTTTTATTAAATTTTCTTTATTCATCAATATCGGCCTTCCATCATGAGCTGTGTTTAGAGGATAATATCCATTTTCGTCTTTAGCACACAGTGTTAGGCCCTTTCTTTTTTCATTACCTAAATTTACTTCCATTTCAACAATTACTAACTTAACTTCACTTAATTCATTTATTATTTTCATAAATTCCTTTCGATTTTTTATATTTATAACCTATTTTTATACCTAATGTCTAAAAGTGCTTTTGATGAATTATCTCAATGTATTCTATCATATCATGACTGGTTAAAAGTTGATGGTTTATGGGATCTCTTACCAAATTATCAAAAATTTTTAACTAATAAGGAGCATTGGCATATCATAATAAATGTTTGGTCTATGGCTGAACACAATTCTTTGGATCACAACAAAGAAAAATGGGATGAAATTTTTAATCTTAGAAAACCCATCAAATATTTTAAACAAAATATCAAACCAATATTTTATGCTTACAGAGCAGGAAGTTATGAGGGTTATAGTTGGTCACTTAGCAAAAAAATAGCTGATGAATTTAAAGTTAGATACTCAAAAAACAATCCATTATACTCAATGCATAAGGATCAAGAATGTAAAGTTCATAAAAAATTAATAAAATATGAACATGTATTATTTTATAACAATACAAGAGGTGAAAAAGAAATAGTTATTAGTCAGATTTAATTAAATTTATGAGAACATCAATAATTTACTATTTTATAATTCTATTTTCTTGGTCATTTAATGCTCTTGCAATAGAAAGTTCAAAACTTATTAAACTAGAGGATATTGAGTATATATTTGAAACGAATATTCAAAAATGGAATCAAAATGTTGTTTTTTTTGAAAAAAAGAAAACCATGAAAAAAATTACCCGTAAAGACTCAAATGTTTATTCATTAAAATCAAGTTTTAATAATGGATATATAATATTAACACCAATCTTTAAATCTTCAGAAGTTTATATGTTGAATTTAGACTATAATTTTCCAGAACTTCATTTAAATAAAATCAATATCCAAAAACATTTTGATCAGATGAAGCCAACAATTTGTAACATAATAGAACTTGAAGGAAAAAATTCCGTGACCATTCAATTGACTAAATGTTAGAAATTTCATGTATCTTTTTTTTTAAAATTCTCTATCAATCATAAGCAATAAAACAAAAAAAAGTTTGAAATTAGCTGATGAAAAATAAAGATTTTGGTTTTGGGACTCAAATAAGAAAATCTCCTTTTTTTGACTCTACTGTAAAATGGGGAGCAACTGGTTTTTCTGTTTATAATCATATGTATATACCAAGAGATTTTGGTGACCCTGAGCAAAATTTTTGGAATTTAATCAATGATGCTATCTTATGTGATGTTGCTGTAGAAAGACAGGTAGAAATTACTGGGTCTGACGCTTCTAAGTTTGCCCAACTTCTAACTCCACGCGATTTATCCAAAATGAAAGTTGGTCAGTGTAAATATGTTTTGATAACAAATAATGAGGGTGGGCTACTTAATGATCCTGTTCTTTTAAGATTAGCAGAAAATAAGTTTTGGTTCTCTCTCGGGGACAGTGATATTTTATTATGGGCACAAGGTGTCGCAATAAACTCAGGATTAAATGTAAAAATAAGTGAACCAGATGTTTCACCATTGCAATTGCAAGGACCTAAATCAATAGATGTTATGAAAAAGTTATTTGGAGAAAATATTTCATCATTAAAATATTATTGGTTTATTGAAACGCAACTCCAAGGAATTCCACTTGTTGTTTCAAGAACAGGTTGGTCTAGTGAATTAGGATATGAAATATATCTTAAAGATGGCTCTAAAGGAAATATGTTATGGGATATAATTATGAATGCTGGTAAAGAATTTAATCTTAAACCAGGACATACTTCTTCTATTAG
Source organism: uncultured Alphaproteobacteria bacterium (assembly GCA_902589095.1). GTDB lineage: Bacteria > Pseudomonadota > Alphaproteobacteria > HIMB59 > CACPNW01. Next base: position 6,548 of record CACIRR010000031.1, read on the forward strand.
GAGAATTGAAGGGGGAATGCTATCGTATCATGCAGATGCTGATATTCATACTAATCCATTTGAACTGGGGTTAGAGCGTCTAATTGAACTTGAAAATGATAATCACTTTATTGGCAAAGAAGCTCTTATCAAAATTAAAAATGAAGGTGTTAAAAGAAAACAAATTGGCATGATTATTAATTGTGAACCATTAAAAGGACCAAATACAACTTTTTGGCCTATAATAAAAAATAACAAAAAAATAGGAAAAGTTACATCTGCAATTTATTCACCTCGGTTAGAAAAAAACATAGCTTTAGGAATTGTGAAGAAAGATTATTCTTCAATAGATACTGAACTTAACATAGAGATGCATAATTCTATTAAAAATTGTGTAGTTGTTCAAAAACCTTTTTACGATCCTAATAAAAAAATTACTTCTAAAACATTGTAAAACAAGAGAATTTTTTTCTAATTTAACTCATTTCGCATTGATATTTATCGCAGTTTTATGGGATTATTTAGAATATTATTAAATATCAATAGAATTACTCTATAATTAAAGAATAGGTCGGTCACCAACCCTATTAAAAAAAAGTGTCTAGGAAACATTTATGAGGATACTGGCCAAATTAATCATAACTTTATTTACTTTATTTGCAATTATTTTAATTGTTGGTTTTATTTTAAATTTTTCAATTGTTTTTCCATTTACAGTTACAAATGATATTAAAGGTGTCCCAGAGCATCGGTTGCAGGCTGTTCGCTTAGCAACTGCGGCAACTTTTGCTTATTTTGGTCTTCGTTATTTATTTTTCACTACAACAAAATTATATCCCATTCAGTTTTTGGGAATATTTTTGTTTTTTTTGGCAACAATCGGAAGTATAGTTTTTTACAAGTATCAACTTCCTTTAACAGAATATTCAGTATCATTATTCTGGTTAATAACTTCTGTTGTTTTATATCAAGCAGGAAAACCATCTTTTAGAAGTTATTTCAAAAAGAAATAAATAAAATTTAATTTTAGTATAATATAGAAACTCATTATGACTGATTTACAATGGTATGTATATCTTATAGGTTTCCTTTTTTTCTTTATAGGTGTTTATTTTTATTATCAAAAAAGAAAGGAAGGAATTACTGAAAAACAAATACTATTTAGAAACAGGGCAATGTATGTTTTTTTAACAATTGCACTGCTATGTGTAGGTTATTCTTGGTTATAACATTCAAATTTTTTTAGGAGACTAATATGACTGATAGTGATTTTAAAAATATAGAAGATATTCAAAGAATTTTAAAATATTTAGATCAAGGTAAGCTTGATGCCTCTGCTTGGCCGAATGCTTTACAATTAAAAGAAAGTCTAAATAAACTAATAGAAGAGCATAAAGAATATATGGATCATATGAAGCATCACCATTAAGTCATTAAATAATAAAAATTATTTAGTGACCTCTATTAAACTCGTCTCTAAATCTAGTTTCTTTTTTGTTAAATGGTCTAACACCAATAATTGTTTCTCTGTAAATTATATAAACACCACTTAGGATTATTATAGTTGAGCCAATAATTTCATAGATATCTGGAAAATCACTGAAGATTAAATATCCTAAAATTATTCCTGAAAATAATTGGGTATATTGAATGGGTGCAAAGACACTTGATTCCAAATTTTTTGAGGCCATCGTGAGAAAATTGCCTCCAACTCCACATATAATACCACATAAAATTAAAATCATTGTGTCATTTAATGTCATGGCCATATAATTATTCATTGCTAGTAATCCATTTATAATTGCTGCTGATAGAAAAGCATAAAACGTGAAAGAAATAGATGAATGATTTTTAGAAAATTTTCTTACTAACGCTATATTAATAGCTATCAAAAAAGCTGAAACGAACAAGCCTAAATAACTCATTGTAAAATGAATCGTACCTGGTCTACTAACTATTAAAACACCAATAAATCCAATTAAAACTGCTGACCATCTTCTTATTCCAACTTTTTCACCAAGAAAAAAATGTGATAATATTATTAAAAACAAAGGTGCGCTAAACATGATCGGGTAAATTTCATTTAAAGCATGACTTCTGAATGAATTTACAACAAATGCACCTGATATTAATCCAAATATACCTCTTAGTAGTTGAATTAAAATTAAATCATTTTTCAAAGTTTTCCATGCATGAAAAAAATGAATTGTTATAATTGTTGGAAAAAAACTAAATAAGCAAATGTAGAAATTTATCTGAAAAACAGAATAATCGTTAGCTAAGTATTTTTTAATTATCGTGTCTAAAACTACAAAAAGTGTATAGCCTAGAAATCCTATACTAACTCCACCTAAAACATTCATAATAAATCATATCATATATTTAAAAATAACTATTAAATATTATAATGGTAATTCTGTATAAAAATTATTGTAAACAAAACAGTGCCCGTAGCTCAGTAGGATAGAGCACCAGATTCCTAATCTGGGGGTCGCATGTTCGAATCATGCCGGGCACGCCAATTTTTTTAGTAAATAATGATAAATATAATATAAAGTATAAATACTATGAATACATCAAACCCAATCACTATTGGATACTGGAGTACTAAGGGACTTGGCTCTGTATGTAGACAAGTTGTTATTTATGCTGGTCAAAAATTAATTGCTAAAAATTATAAATTACAGCCAATAGTTGAAAATGATAATGTTTCATTTGATGGCTCTGATTGGACAAATAAAGATAAAATTGAATTAAAAAAAAGAAACAGTCTAATTAACTTACCTTATATGGAGATTATCGATGATAAAGATCAGAAACATCTAATCTCTCAATCAAATGCATGTTTGTTATATCTCGGCCGAAATTTCAAAATGCTTGGTATTAACGAAATTGAACAAACTAGATGCGAGCAGTTACTTTTAGAAACAAATGATCTAAGAGGTATCATCACATCTTTTGCTTATACTCATTTTAAAAATAAAGATTTAGAAAAAGAAGCAGCAAAAGAAGTTTATGAAAAAGCTTTTCAGAAAAATGATGCAGGAAAAATACAAAAATTTGAACATTGGTTATCATCTAATGATAATTCAAAATTTTTATTAAATAATAATGTTTCTATTCCAGATTTTAATCTTTTTGATATTTTGGATTTCTATATTGAGTTTTTAAAACATTATAATTTAGTTGATGAAACAAATGATGATAAAATATTATCTACAGTTGGTTTTCCAAAATTGAATAAATTTTTTATTGATTTCAAGCATCTTCCAAAAATGAAGAAGTATTTTAATTCTATACTTTATTCATTACCTTACACAAACAAATCTGCAAATTTTGGCTCTGGAATTAAAGGGAATAAATGGGATATTAATCATCAGATTGATAATACACCTTTCGAAATAATTGTATAAATCACTTAGGTGATTTTTTGTCACCACCAATATGACATTAATACTATTCTTAATTAGTTTAGAATAAATTAAAATGTTTTAAAATTAAGTACTGCTATTCAATTTAAATTAAATTAATTTATGCACAAAAATCTTTTTGCAATCATTTTAATATTTGTTTCAATTGTTTGTGGAAGCACAATGGGCGTATTGATTAAAATTGCTCAATTTGAAGCTAATATTTATCTAGCAGCTTTTTATCGTTTCTTGATTGGATTTATAATTATTTTTCCGTATATTTTGCTTACAAAATTTAGTGTTTTCAAAACAAATAATTTGAAGACTCATTTAGTAAGATCAATTTTAAATCTACCTGCAATGTTTCTTACTTTTTCAGCTTTAATGTTAGTCCCATATGAAAAAATTTCAGCATTAAATTTTTCTGTACCCTTTATTGTAACAATTTTAGCTGTAATTTTTTTAAAAGAAAAAATCAGAATTTATAGAATGAGTGCTCTTGTAATTGGTTTTATAGGTATGTTAATTATTTTGCGCCCAGGAATAATTATAATAACTTATGGAGTACAAATGATTTTAATTGCATCCGTTTTATGGTCAATAATTATAATTATTACAAAGCAATTAACCGAAGATGATAATTCAATAACAATTTTAACGTACCAATATACTTTCATGACTATATTCTCAGCAGTATTTGCAATAATCTACTGGCAAAATTTGTCTTTATACACTCTTATATATCTTGCACTCGCCGCACTCGTTGGCACAATATCCCACATTGCACTTAATCATGCTTACAAATTAGTTGATGTTTCAATGACACAACCTTTTTCTTTTTTTGGTTTAATCATTGCTTCCTTCTATGGATATTTGTTTTTTGATGAAAAACCTGACTTATTTACCTGGCTTGGTGCTTTTGTTATTTTTATTGGAATAACAATAATTACAATTAGAGAAGCAAAGTTAAATAAAAACCTTGTACGGAAGAAAATCACTACAATTGATTAATTTGTCTTAACTTAGACACAATTTAACCTCTTATTTGACAGTATTGACAATTAATCCAAAGTTGTGGCACTGATAGATAAAATAGTTCTTTTATTTTGTACTGTACTCGTTGTTAATTTACTGCTTGTCGGTGCCACAATCTATTTTATTTAATTTTAATTTAAGTCTTTTTGCTTATCCCACATGGAGTAATACAAACCTTTTTTTGCAAGTAGTGTAGGATGATTACCTTCTTCAACTATCTCACCTTTATCAATAACAATAATGTTATCTGCTTTAGAAACTGTTGATAAGCGATGTGCAATAATAAGAGTAGTTATACCTTTAGAAATATTATTTAGATTTTCAATTATATCTTTTTCAGTTGAAGAGTCTAAAGCTGAAGTGGCTTCATCAAAAAAGAAAATAGAAGGATTTTTCAATACAGTGCGAGCTATTGCAACTCGTTGTTTTTCTCCACCAGATAATTTCAAACCTCTTTCTCCAACAATTGTTTGGTACTTATCAGGGATGCTCTCAATAAAATCATGAATACCAGCAATTTTAGCTGCATTAATTATTTCATCATGTGATGCTTCAGGATTTCCATAAGAGATATTATAATAAATGGTATCATTAAATAAAACAGTATCTTGAGGCACAATACCAATAGATTTTCTAAGTGAGTCTTGCTTAAAATTTTTTATGTTTTCATTATTAATTAGTATCTCACCTTCATTTGGATCATAAAAACGAAATAATAGTTTACTAATTGTTGATTTACCAGCACCAGTTGGTCCAACAATTGCAAGAGATTTACCTTTTGCAAGATGAAATGAAATATTCTTAATTATTATTCGATCAGGGCGATACCCAAAAGAAATGTTCTTAAAAGTTATTTCAGAGTTAGGGTTATTTAGCTCTTTTTTTCCTCTATCAACCACATTATTTTTTTCATTAAGAAGGTTAAACATATTTTCCATATCAATTAAGGACTGTCTTATTTCACGGTAAATGGTGCCTAAAAAATTTAATGGCTGATATAATTGAAGCATATACGCATTGATCACAACAAATCCACCAACCGTAATAACATTTTCCTGAATACCAAATACTGTTAATACTAACATAATAGTTATACCTGTCATAATGACGATTGTTTGACTTACATTCAGCAATGAAAGAGATATTCTGTTTTTATTTGCAGCAAACTCATATTTTTCTAGAGACTCATCTAGTCTACTAAATTCATGGTTTTCGTTGTTAAAATATTTTACTGTTTCAAAATTCAGTAAACTATCTATCATCTTGGTGCTTGCATTATTATCTGCAGCATTCATATCTTTGCGAAATTGAATTCTCCAAGCAGTTATAACAAATGTAAGGATGACATATATAATGATAGTAATGAGTGTAATAGCTGCGTATTGAAATCCGTATAAGGTAAACAGGATAATAATTACTAAAACTAATTCAATAAAAGTAGGAACAACATTGAAAAGCACATAACGAAGCAGAAAATCAATTCCTTTAGTGCCCCTATCAATATATCGATTTAAACCACCAGTTTGCCTTGAAAGATGAAAGTCTAGAGATAAGAAATGTAAATGCTTAAATATTTTTAAACTAACGCTCCTGATTGCATTTTGAGAGACTTTTGAGAATAGGGCATCCCTAATTTCACCAAAAGTAAAGGATGCTATTCGAAC
>CACIRR010000032.1 GCA_902589095.1 uncultured Alphaproteobacteria bacterium
TTTTTAATATATTTAATCTTTTAGCGTTAAGATAACTATTTTGATTTTTCATCATGATGTTTTTTCCAAAATTTTTCAATTTCTTCAGAATATCCAAATGCATTTTTATGTGCTAACCTAGATGTATATAAAATACCATTAAGGTGATCGAACTCATGTTGAATTACTCTAGCGCGCAATCCCTCAACCTCACCTGTTATCTCTTTCCCATTCAAATCAGTAGCTGAGTACTTTATACGTTTATGCCTTCTTACTAAACCGGACATACCAGGAATAGACAAACAGCCTTCCCAATCATCCACTGTTTCATCTGATATAGTTTCAACAGATGGATTAATAAAAACTGAAATATTTATTTTATCTTCTTCTTCAATATCAGGGTTTCTAAAAATAAACATTCTATGCGAAAGATGAACCTGCGGAGCTGCAAGTCCTATGCCATTTGCATCCAGCATTGTTTGAGACATATCAAAAACAATTTTTTTTAAATCAAATTTATTTAAGTCATTAATTTCATTAGTTTTTTTTATTAAAACAGGATGTCCTAATTTTGCTATTTTTAAAATCGCCATATTAAATATATAGTCATAAATAGACTTTAAACCAATATTTTTTAAACAGATTTCAGTATTTGCATTAAATATAGGTTTGTGTTAAATGCCTTCCAAAATATGACACTATTCGTTAACGTAAAAGATAATAATGTTGAGCAAGCTATAAGAAGTCTTAAAAAAAAGATGCAAAGAGAAGGGCTTTATAAAGAAATGAAGCTAAGAAAACATTTTGAGAAGCCTTGCCTTAAAAGAGCTAGAGAAAAAGAAGAGAACATTAGAAGATCAAGAAAGACGGCTCGAAGAAATAACTCTTAAGCTAAGCTTTTAACAATATCCTCACACATTTTTTTTGCATCACCAAACAGCATTGTGGTATTGTCTCGGTAAAATAATTCATTATCAACTCCTGAATAACCAGTAGCCATTGATCGTTTTACAAATAATACAGTTTGAGATCTTTCAACATCTAAAATTGGCATTCCATAAATAGGTGAGCTTTCATCAGTTTTAGCTGCAGGATTAGTAACATCATTGGCGCCAATGACAAAAGAAACTTCTGTCATCGGAAAATCATGATTAATTTCATCGAGCTCTAATACCTCTTCATATGGTACATTAGCTTCAGCTAGCAACACATTCATATGGCCAGGCATTCTTCCTGCAACTGGGTGGATTGCATATCTAACATTTATACCTTCTTTTTTAAGAATATCTCCCATTTCTCTTAAAGCATGTTGAGCTTGAGCAACAGCCATCCCATAACCTGGAACTATAATAACTGAGTCAGCATTCTTCATAATGTATGCTGCATCCTCCGCATTTCCTTGTTTGACTATTTTATCAGAATTATCTCCCGAAGCACTTGCCGCTTGTTCTCCTCCAAAACCACCTAACACAACACTGATAATAGATCTATTCATACCCTTGCTCATTATGTAACTTAAAATAGCACCAGAAGCACCTACGAGAGCCCCGGTAATAATTAGTAAATTATTACTGAGTGTAAAACCAATGCCGCATGCAGCCCATCCAGAATAAGAATTCAGCATAGAGACGACAACTGGCATATCAGCTCCACCTATTGGAATAACAACTAAGAAACCTAATAATATCGAAACTGCTACGATTGTCCAAAAAAATTGATGGTGACTGGTTAATGCAAAAAATTATTATCAGGACTGCTATAAATAATAGTATTAAAGCATTAATAGCATGTTGAAATTTAAAAACTATTGGTTTGCCAGACACTGTTCCTTGAAGTTTACCAAATGCAAGAACAGATCCTGAAAAAGTTATTGCACCAATAAATGTTCCAATACTCATTTCAATTAAACTGCTTGTTCCAATTGCTCCTATTGTGCCAATTCCAAAAGAAGCAGGATCATAAAAGGCTGCTGCTGCAACGAAAACTGCTGCAATGCCAACTAAACTGTGGAAAGCAGCAACTAACTGAGGCAAGGCCGTCATTTCTATTCTTAGTGCAATGAAAGTTCCAATTGCTCCACCAACTATAATAGCAGCTCCAATTTCAACGTAACTGAGCACAGATTTAAACATAAGTGTAGTAATGATTGCTATTACCATTCCGACAATTCCAAATATATTTCCTAATCTTGAGGACTCAGGATGCGATAATCCCCTTAGGGCAAAAATAAACATTAATGCTGAAATAAGATATAAAACTGCAACCATATTTGCTGACATTGATTAATCCCTTTGTTCTTTTTTAGGTTTTTTTTTGAACATCGACAACATTCGATACGTTACTATAAAACCTCCAAAAATATTTATAGAAGCAAGAACTACCCCTATAATTCCAAATATTTTTGATGTATCATGCCCAATAGGACCTGCCGCTAAAATAGCTCCAACAATGATAACGCTTGAAATTGCATTAGTAACACCCATTAAAGGACTGTGTAATGCTGGAGTAACTGACCAAACGACATAATATCCAATAATACAAGCAAGAAAAAAGACTGTTAAGCCTATTACGAAAACTTCTGAACTATGTGCTTCCATATTAATTAAATTGCTCCAATCTTAATTTTCCTTCATGCGTTAATGTAACAGCATTAACTATTTCATCTTCCCAGTTTAAATTTATTTTTTTATCATCTTTGTTTATAATTAAACTTAAAAAATTAAAAATATTTTTTGCATATAAGGCAGACGCGTCTTTTGCTACTCTACCCGGCACATTAGCATATCCAACAATTTTAACTCCTCCATGATCCACAACTTCACCCTCTTTACTTAGTGGGCAATTACCCCCTGCCTCAACAGCAAGGTCAACGACAACTGAGCCAGATGCCATAGACTCAACCATTTCTTGTGAGATTAAAACTGGAGCTTTTTTACCAGGTATAAGAGCAGTACAAATTACTATATCTTGTTTTGCAATAGTTTCGGCAATAAGTTTTGCTTGCTTTTGTTTATACTCATCACTCATTTCCTTAGCGTATCCACCTTCAGTCTCAGCATTAGTTGATTCTTCATCTTCAACCATAATAAATTTTCCACCTAAGCTCTCTACCTGTTCCTTGGTAGCAGATCGAACGTCAGTTGCCGATACTACTGCACCTAATCTTTTGGCAGTTGCTATTGCTTGTAATCCAGCAACGCCTACGCCTAAAACCATAACTTTTGCTGGATTAACTCTTCCTGCTGCTGTCATCATCATTGGAAAAGCTTTTCCAAATTGCTCAGCTGCATCAATTACACTTCTATAGCCAGCTAAATTTGCTTGAGATGATAATACATCCATACTTTGCGCCCGACTAATTCTAGGAATAAGTTCCATGCAACAAGAAATAATTTTCTTTTCATTTAAAGTATTAAAATATTTTTTATTTTCATAAGGATTCAAAATACCAATTAAAACCGTATTTTCATTTAATTGTTGAAGGTCTTTATCATTTGGAATCTTTACACATAAACAGATGTTTGCATTGAGACATTGATCTCGTGAAACAATTTTAGCCCCATTTGCTTCATAAAGATCATTTGGGTATCCAGAATTATTACCTGCACCGTCTTCAATTAAAACTTCTAAACCCAAACGTTGAAAAAGTTTTATGGTGTCTGGAGTTAAGGCTACTCTGTTTTCATTATTAAAATTTTCTTTTAATGCTGAAATTTGCATAAGGACTTATAGTTATAGGTTAACTGATTTTAAAGTATTTTGTTGTTTTTTAGTTAACTTTTTTTGATCAAAATTATCTATTAGCTCATGAAAAACTCTATACCAATTAACCTCAGCTTTTAGATGCATAAATACTGATCCTAAACCTACAGCTGCTCTATCCATGAAAACAAACTCTTTTGGCGGCTTAACACCACCTATTTTTTTTAATTCCCGATGAACTTCAGATGCTATTTGAGCCCCATATACGCCGCTATCACTCTCCTGGATTTTTTGAACTTTATCTTCCATCAAAGGAGCATATAAAAAATTAGCCCATTTACTTAGAATTTTTAACTTTTCTTTTGTGATATCTTTGAACCCCCACTGTTCATAAGCATGGACTGCAAGAGCCTCATCATTTTTTTGTAAAGCAAAATACAAGTCTATTACTCCTTGAATAAACTTAGATTGAAAAATCCTCATACAACCAAAATCATAGAGGTTAATACTTAAATCATCTTGTACAGAATAGTTACCTAAATGAGGATCTCCATGAATGACACCATACTCAAAAAAAGGTTTATACCAAGCATAGTACATATTTCTAGCAAGAGAATTTCTTACTTCTTTTTTTGCATCTTTGAATGTTAAAATTGATTTACCTTCCAACCAAGACATCGTTAATAATCTTTTTGTACTTAATGTTTCATAAGTTTTTGGCACATGTATGTATTTATTTTTAGAAAAAATTTTATTAAATATATTCATGAGTTTTTTTTCTCTTTCATAATCAAGTTCTTCATTTAGCCTATCAGTTATTTCTTTGTAAACTTCAGAGGTTTTGATAGCTTTGTTGTAAGTTTGATAGATAGAAAAAATCATTTTTAATTGTGATAAGTCTGCACTAACAGCCGATTGCATATCTGGGTATTGTAATTTGCAGGCAACTTTATCAGAATTATTTAATACAGCTTTATGAACTTGACCTAGAGAAGCAGCTCGGGTTGCTTCTTTGTCAAATTCTTTGAAATTTTTTAACCAATCTGAAGATAACTCCGTAGCCATTCTTCTTTTTACAAATAACCAACCCATCGGCGGTGCATTGGACTGAAGATGCATCAATTCTTTTGTATACTCATCAGGCAAAAGGTCTGGAATAGTAGCTGATAACTGAGCCACCTTCATCAAAGGGCCTTTTATGCCACCCAGCGCTTCCCTAATTTCTAAAGCATGTTTTTCTTTGTCTAATTTTACACCAAGATACTTTTGACTAGCTAATTGAGTTGCAAGCTTTCCTACGACTCCTCCTACTTGTGCATAACGTTTTATTTGTTTAGCTATTGATCTTGACTCTGCATCAGCCATTTAGAGTGTCTCTAATTCATCTATTAATTTTTCAATCATACTCAAGCCCTTTTTCCAGAATGATTTTTTAGATAAATCTAAATTGAAAGGTTGAAAAAGTTCATCGTATTTTTTTGAACCTCCACTTTTAAGTAAATCTATATATTTATTTTCAAAATTTTCTAAACCCTGCTCATACGTATTAAATAAAGAGTTTACTAAACAATCTCCAAACGCGTAGGCGTATACATAAAATGGTGAATGAATAAAATGAGGAATATAGCTCCAAAAATATTTATATTCGTCTTCATATTTAATTGAGGGCCCTAAACTATCTTTTTGTACCTTCATCCATATTTCACAAATTTCATTGGTACTAAGTTCAGAATTTTTTCTTAAGGTATGAACCTCTTTTTCAAATTGAAAAAAAGCGATCTGCCTAATAACCGTATTGAGCATATCTTCTACTTTATTTGCTAATAGTGCTTTTCTCTCTTTTTTAGAGTTTGACGCATTTAGAATTAATTTAAAAGTTAACATCTCACCAAATACACTCGCAGTTTCGGCTAATGTTAATGGAGTTGAGGCATTAAAATGACTTTGGTTTTTTCCTGCAAGATACTGATGAACACCGTGACCTAATTCATGTGCAAGCGTTGCAACATCTCTTGTTTTGCCTTGAAAATTAACAAGAATAAATGGATGAACTGATGCAACTGTTGATGCAGCAAAAGCGCCTGGGGATTTTCCTTCCAAAACTGGTGCATGAATCCAGTTTTCATCAAAAAATTTTTTAACAATCTTTCCTATTTCTTTATCAAATGCTGAGTATGCTTCAATCACAGTATTTCGAGCTTCACTCCAAGAATATGTCTTTGTATTTTGAAAAGGCAAAGGAGCATTTCTGTCCCAATACATTAAATGTTTCTTTTTAAACCATTTTGCTTTTAAAGCATAATATCTGTGTGAGAGTCGTGGATAAGATTCAACTACTGAAGATACCAAACTATCAACAACATTATCTTCCACAACATTTGATAAATTTCTTGAAGTAACTGGTGATGGTAATTTTCTCCATTCATCGTTAATAGATTTATCTTTTGCTAAAGTATTTGTTACGGTTGAAAATAATTTTATATTATTTCCTAAAATTTTTCCAACTGACTTTGCGGCAACTTTTCTTGTTTTTTCATTTCTATCGGATAACAAATTAAATATTTCTGCACTTGTTAGTTCTTTGTCTCTAAAATTAAATTTAAGAGAAGCTATTAAATCATCAAATAACCTAATCCATGCGGAACGTGACGTTATACTTTTATCTTGCAGTATTTTTTCTATTTTTAAATCTAGCTGATAAGGTTTGAATGATCTTTTGTTGGTGATCCAATTTTTATATTTTTTTAATTTATGATTTGTTAACAAACTTTTTAGTTTGTTTTCATTTATTTGATTAAGCTCAAGGGTAAAAAAAATAATTGAAGACGCATAATTTGTAATAGTTTCCTGCATTTTTTGATAAAAAATTTTATTATTTTCATTGTTTCCATTCTCTGCAACTAAAAGATGAGCATAACTAAGAATTTTATCCATCAAGATATCAATTTCTTCCAACTTAACAATTGCTTCTAATAGTTTCTCTGCAGACAGTAGTTTTACTTTGTTTAAATATTTTTTTTCAAATTTATTGGTTTCTTTTTTTATATTATTTAAGTCTATAGAAAGATTTTTATCATTTTGAGAACTATATAGATCCTTAAGTTTCCAAACAGGCAGTTTTCCAAGCTTTTTTTCTGCATTAGTTTGATTATTATTAGCTTTCATAGTATGAAATGAATATAGGTATTATTTATAGTGTTTGTAGGGAGGTAAAGTCAAATGTCTATTAATTTCGATAATTTTAATAATATTGTCTCAATGTTCTTTGAACAAGCTAAAAAAATGAAAGACAAACCTTATTTATGGAAAAAAAATAATGATAACTTTGAGTCTCTCTCATGGGGAGAAGTTGAACTTTCAGTTAAGTCTGTGGCAAGATCATTAATAGATTTAGGAGTCCTTAAAGGTGATAGAGTTATTATTTTATCAGAAAATAGACCTGAATGGCAAATTGCAGATTTGGCTATTATGTCAATTGGAGCGATCACAGTTCCTGTTTACACTACTAGTACTACAGCAGATTATAGTCATATAATCAATCATTCAGGCGCAAGATGTATGATTATATCTTCGCATGAGCTTTGTTTAAAAGCACTGCCAGCTATTGAAAGTTCTAATGATTGTAAAAACGTTATTAAAATTAATGATGATAGTCAGTCATATAATAATCCTGTAAATATTATGCAATGGAGTAATCTTGTTGAAAAAAATTCTGATGATGCTTGGAAAAATATTGAGAGCGAAGATTATAAAAATTATGATTTTGATAATGAAATTAAATCCATCCAAAGGAAAGATACAGCGTGTATAATTTATACTTCAGGGACAGGAGGTAATCCAAAAGGAGTAATGCTCAGTCATGGAGCAATGCTATCAAATTGTACTGGTGCACAAATACTACTAAAAAATTTATTAGAAGGAATGGATGAAATTAAATTTTTGTCATGGCTGCCATTATCTCATTCATATGAACATACTTTACAATTTTTTACGTTAGGTATTGGTGCTCAAGTTTATTATGCTGAAGGTATAGACAAGCTTGTAGTGAATATGGGTGAAGTAAGTCCTCACTTTATGACAGCAGTTCCACGGTTTTATGACTCATTACATACAAGAATTTCACAAGGATTAAAAAAACAAGGTAAATTAAGTCAAACTTTGTTTGCGACTACCCTACGATTAGGTAAGAAAAAATATTATGGCAAAAAATTAAGTTTCTTTGAGGGTATAACCAATTCTATTATGGACAAAATTGTTAGAAGAAAAGTTAACAAAAGATTTGGCGGTTCCTTGAAAGCTCTTATTTCTGGTGGTTCTGCTCTTAATTTCGAAGTAGGTCTGTATTTAACGGCTTTAGGATTACCTTTGTTGCAAGGGTATGGACAAACGGAAACAGCACCGGTTGTCTCTGCCAATCCTCCAGAAAAAGTCAAGTTAGACACAGTAGGAAAATTATTTAATGGTGTTAATGTAAAAATTGCTGAGGATGGAGAAATTCTAGTTAGTGGCGAAAACATTATGAATGGCTATTGGAATGATCCAGATGCAACATCAAAAACAGTTATTGATGGATGGGTACACACGGGAGATATTGGTGAATTTGATGAAGAAGAATATCTCAAAATCACTGATCGAAAAAAAGATATTATTGTTAATGCTGGAGGAGATAATATCTCACCTACAAGAGTTGAAGCAAAAATTGATATAGAACCTGAGATAGCACAATCTATGCTGTATGGAGATTTTAAAAATTATCTAGTTGCAGTAATTGTACCTGATAAAGACTTTGCATTAAATTGGGCTAAAGAAAATGGTAAAGAGCAAAAATTTGAGTCAATTGTTAAAGATGATGATTTTAATAAACTTATGAAAGAAGTGGTAAATAGAGTAAATAAAAATCTTTCTGTTATTGAACAGGTTAGGAAGTTTATTTTAATTGATCATGAATTTACTATTGAAAATAGCATGATGACTGTGTCAATGAAAGTTCGAAGATTTGCTGTAAAAGATAAATACCAAGAAGATCTAGAAAAACTTTATTAGTATTATTTATTATTAAAATCTTTTAACTGTTCTTTAGTTGCTTCTTTTTGATATTTTTTTTTCCATTCATCATAAGGCATTCCATAAATTAATTCCCTAGACAAATCATAATCGATAGGTTGATTTCTTTTTTCTGCAGCTGCTAAATACCATTTTGATAAGCAGTTTCGACAAAATCCAGATAGATTCATCAAATCAATGTTTTGTACGTCAGTTCTACTTTGTAAATGATTTATTAATCTTTCTGCAACATCTGCTAATAATTCCCTGTCTAAATTTTTATTCATAATTACTCAATTAAGTTTAATTTTAGTTAAATTAAATATATACACGTTAATTAATTAAATGAAACGTAATAGAAAAGCTAAAATTTTAGCAACATTAGGTCCTGCATCTTCTTCTAACGAGACAATAGAAAGAGTTTTTAAAGCTGGATGTGATGTTTTTAGGCTAAATTTTTCCCATGGAACTGTTGAAACTCATCGACAAAATCTCGAATGGATAAGACAATTAGAAGAAAAGTATAATCATGCAACATGCATACTGGCAGATTTACAAGGTCCTAAGCTTAGGGTTGGAGAATTTAAGAATATAGAAGAGTCTCTAAAAAAGGGTCAAAAATTTATTTTAGACACTGATTCAAAACCTGGAGACAATGAAAGAGTAAACTTTCCCCATAGTGAAATTTATGAACATTTAACACCCAATACCACTTTATTAATAAACGATGGAAGGATTAGGCTGCAAGTTATCGAGCAAAATAAAGACTCTTTAATTACAGAAGTTCTCAATGATGGAGTAATCTCTAATAATAAAGGTGTTAATATACCTGATGTTATACTGCCAATAGACTCACTTACTTCTAAAGATAAAGCTGATCTTCAAAAAGCACTCGAAATGAATGTAGATTGGGTTGCTCTATCCTTTGTGCAACAAGCTGAAGATATACATAAGTTAAAAAAAATTGTTGATGGCAAAGCTTTAGTAATGGCAAAAATTGAAAAGCCATCTGCAGTGAAAAATATTGATGATATAATTCAAGCTGCTGATGGAATAATGATTGCAAGAGGTGATCTGGGTGTTGAAATGCCAACAGAAAAAGTTCCAATTGTACAAAAAAATATTATTAAAAGATGCCGACATTATGGAAAACCAGTAGTTGTTGCCACTCAAATGCTTGAAAGTATGATTTCTAATTTAGTGCCAACAAGAGCAGAAGCATCAGATGTCGCAAATGCAATTTATGATGGTACGGATGCCGTCATGTTATCTGGTGAGTCGGCAATGGGAGATTATCCTGTAGAGTCAGTCGCAACAATGGACAGGATTATTGAGAATGTAGAAAAGGATAAAAATAATTTCAATTTAGAAATTGAAGATGAAGAAAATGTAAAAAAAATTGATAATACTGATGCGATTACAAATGCTGCTTATTCAATTGCAAAAAATGCTGGCGCAAAAGCAATTTTAACTTTTTCAGTTAGTGGTAAAACTACATTAAGAATGGCAAGAGAAAGAGCGCCTGTACAGATCATTGGACTTTCACCTAACATTAAAACTGCAAGGAAAATGCAAATCGTTTGGGGTGTTAATTCATGTCATTCAGTGCAGGATGCTGAAAATACAACTGAAATGGTGAAAATAGCTTGCAGCGTGGCTAAAAATAAAAAATTAGTCAATGCTAATGATAATGTAATTATTACCGCTGGAGTACCTTTTGGTAACGCTGGATCAACAAATCTTCTCAGAATAGCAAAAATTATTGCGGATCAAGATCTTACTTAAGTTTTTCGCAAGCTCTTTTGATTCTAGAACATGCATCTTTAAGAATTTCATCACTTGTAGCATATGATAATCTAAAATATGGAGATAAACCAAATGCTGCACCATGAACGCCTGCAATGCCCTCACTTTCTAAGAGATAATTCATAAAATCTTCATCTGTGGCAATTTTATTACCATCAGGTGTTTGTTTTCCAATTACACCCTCGCAAGATGGATAAACATAAAATGCACCTTCAGGAGTTAAACAGTTTATTCCTTCTATTTCATTTAATAAACTTACAACCATATCTCTTCTTCTAACAAAAGCCTTATTATGTTCTTTGATAAATTCCTGAGAACCCTCTAATGCTTCAACAGCAGCAGCCATAGAAATCGAAGATGTCGATGTATTGCTCTGTGATTGCATTTTATTCATTGCTGCAATAATTTCTTTTGATGCTCCGCAATAGCCAAGTCTCCATCCTGTCATACAGTACGCTTTTGATACCCCATTTAAAGTTAAGCATCTGTCTTTTAATCTTGGTTCAATTGAAGCAAGCGTGCCGAATTCTAAATTATCATAAATAATTTTTTCATAAATATCATCTGACATAATTAATACATGAGGGTATTGAAGCAAAACTTCTGCCAGTTCTTTTAGCTCACTTTTTGAATAGACCGCTCCTGTTGGATTACTTGGGCTATTGAGCATTAACCATTTAGTTTTTTTAGTTATATTTTTTTCAAGTTGGTTAGCTGTAATTTTAAAATTTTGACTCTCTGGGCATTCAACTATTATAGGTTTTCCCTCTGCTAGTAACACAATATCAGGATAGCTGACCCAAAAAGGGGCTGGGATTATAACTTCATCATCAGGATTAAGCGTTGCCATCATTGCATTATAAATTATGTGCTTGCCACCTACTCCAACAATTATTTCATCAGGTGAATATTCTAGATTATTATCTTTTAAGAACTTTGATTGGATTGCTTTTTGAAGCACAGGAGTACCCTTTCCTGGCACATATCTTGTTTGTCCACTTTCCATAGCATCAAAAGCAGCTTTTCTAATATTAGCTGGTGTATCAAAATCAGGCTCACCAGCTGCCAAAACTAAAACATCTTTACCTTCAGCTCTCAACGCATTGGCTTTAACGTTAATACCTACAGTCATCGAAGGTTTAATTCTTTTTAATCTAGAGGCAATAAAACTCATAATCTTATATTATATAATGTTCCATAATTAGACTTAGACATGTTAACAATAAAAAAATTGAAAAAATTCTTCTTAAAGTAACTTTATTAATACTAACTGATACTTTAGCTCCAATGTTTGCAGTAAAAATACTAGTAGAAGATACCAAGATAACAATTGCTAAATTTAGATAACCAATTGAAAATGGTGGCAAATCATTGATTGAATATCCGGAGACCATTAAAATTATTACTCCAGGAAAAGCGATAAAGAAGCCTAAGGTTGCAGAAGTACCTACAGCTTCATGTATTTTTTTTGAAAACATCGTTAGGGATGGAACACTAAAACTCCCTCCTCCAATCCCAATTAAAACTGATAAAAATCCTATTAACGAACTCAATATTAAATTGATAAGTTTTGATCTTGGAAGATCTCTTGATAAAATTATCGGATCTCTCTGAAAAGCCATATTTAAAGCGATTAAAAAAGCCAAAAAAATAAAAATATTAACTAAAATTTTTCCGGAAATAATGCTTGCGGAATAGGATCCCAATATGGAGCCAATTACAATTCCAGGCACCCATCTCTTAAGTATTGATCGATTAACATTTCCAAGTTTTAAATGCGACCTTATAGAAGAGAT
>CACIRR010000033.1 GCA_902589095.1 uncultured Alphaproteobacteria bacterium
TCAAAAACCTCATATTAATTATGAGATGATTCCAGCCATTGTCTACACCAATCCTGAAGTTGCTTCAGTTGGAAAAACAGAAGCTGAACTAAAAGCACAAAAGATTGATTACAAAATTGGCAAGTTTCCTTTTATGGCAAACGGTAGAGCACTAACGACCTCTTCCCCCGAAGGCTTTGTAAAAATTTTAGCGGATAGTAAAACAGACGCTATTCTTGGGGCGCATATTATTGGTCATGATGCAGGCCAGCTGATTGCAGAAATTGTTACCACAATGGAATTTGGTGGAAGTTCAGAAGATATAGCGCGTATATGTCATGCACATCCTACAACAAGTGAAGCGGTTAAAGAAGCGGCTATGAACATTGAGGGTAGAGCAATCCACATTTAAAAAGTAATTAATTTTAATCTTTATTTAAAAATTAAAAGAGATAGAAACCATTACTCTTTTAAATGGAAAATCAAAAAATTTATTATAAAGCTTTGGCTTCCTGTATGCAAAATGCATACGTCTTTTTTTTTACGCTTGGTATATATTTTGTTTATATTCCCTGGAATTTAGAACGCCTAGATTTAGTTGAGACAGATTTAGGGTTGTGGCTTTTTATTTTTGGTATTGTAAATTTAATTACTAATCAATTTACGGGCAGAATTATTATTCCCAAAATTGGTACTAAAAATATTATTATGGTGGGCACAACTTTAGTAGCAATATGCCCTTATTTGCTTGTAACAGTTAATAGTTATGTAAGTTTTATACTGGTAGCTATCCCTTTTGGTGCTGCCATTGGTTTTATTTTGCCAAGCAATCAAACTCAAATATCTAACATTGAGAATAGAACGAACAAAATCTATACACCGATGTACCAAGCTTTTTTTAGCGCCGGTTCATTATCGGGTGCCTTAATGGCAGCCTACGTCATTAGAAAAGATATTGATCCGCAATTAACTTTCGGTGTAATGGCAATTTTAATTTTACTATCTGTTGTCTTTATTTATTTTTTTGGTCTACCCAGAAAAGAAGATACGAATGACCCTATTACAAAGTTTGCGTTTCCTAAAAGACGTGTGTTAATCTTTGGTATCCTATTAATGTTTAATTTTGCTACAATAGGTATTATCATCGATTGGTCGTCCTTGTGGTTAACAAAAGATTTATTAGCACCTTTATTTTTAGGAGGACTCGTCATTGTATTTTTCAATGCTGGGGAAATAGTCGCAAGGTTATCAGCTAGTTCTTTTATCAAATATCTTGGAGAAAAAGTTGTGGGCGGATATCTATCAGTAATTGGTTCATCAATATTGTTTATCTGTATCCTCACCTCTAACCTATATTTCATCATCCCCGCATTAGTTATTTTTGGCTTATTTACTGCGAACTTTATTTTTTTTAAAGAGAAAACCAATTCCAGATGTTAGTTGTTTTACAATTTTATTTTTACGCTGCATGAGTTTAGATAAATCAAGCTCAACTTTTCCGGTAGTGATACCGTGCTCTTCACTATGTTTAGAAATTTCAGCAAATTTTTCAGACGAATTTAATAAAGCTTTGGAGGGAATACAGCCAATATTCAAACAAGTGCCACCAAGTGTTTGTTCTTTTTCAACACACGCAACTTTCATGCCCAGTTGCGCAGCTCTAATTGCTGCTACGTATCCACCTGGTCCTGCACCAATTACTATTAAATCAAAATCTGCCATCTACACTCCTAAAATTAATTTTGATGGATTTTCAAGGAGGCTTTTTATACTTACTAAAAATCCAACACTCTCTTTCCCATCAATGATACGGTGATCGTAACTAAATGCTAAATACATCATTGGGCGAATAACTATTTCATCATCAACCACAACGGCTCTTTTTTGAATATTATGCATACCCAAAATACCCGATTGAGGTCTATTAATAATTGGCGTACTTAACATAGAACCATACACACCGCCGTTAGAGATCGTAAAGGTGCCCCCTGTTAAATCATCCATCGTTAAGCTACCTTCTTTTGCTTTTGTGCTAAGCTCAACAATGTTTTGTTCAATATCACCAAAGGTCATTGCATCAGCATCTTTTAGAACTGGAACAACTAATCCTTTTTCAGTTCCAACAGCAATACCGATATCAAAATGATTTTTATAAATAATATTTTCATCGCGTATCTCAGCATTTACTGCAGGGAATTCTTGAAGACTTGACACAACTGCTTTTACAAAGAAGGACATAAAGCCAAGTTTAACACCATAGCGCTCCATAAAGTCTTCTTTTTTAGATTCGCGGACTTTCATTATTTCTGACATATCTACTTCATTAAATGTTGTAAGGATCGCGGCAGTATTTTGTGATTCTTTTAATCGTGTTGCGATTGTTTTTCTAATCTTTGACATTTTCACTACTTCTTCTCTTTCTTTTGAAGATGTTGATGCTGTCGATGGATTGTTCATAAAATTAATCACATCCTCTTTTGTTAAACGACCATCAGATCTTGAGGAAGAAATTTTTTCTGCATTTAAATTATTTTCAGTAACAAGTTTTTGTACAGCCGGAGATAATTTTGTTGTATCGTGCTTTACAGAAGGAGTCGTTTCTTTTTCTACTTTAGGCTTCTCCTTCGGCGGTTCTTTCGTTTCAACTTTCTCAGATGCCAAAGATCCATTTGTTGATTTTTTATCACCCAAAAGTGCCAGAACACCTCCGATATTTACATCTGCACCTTCTTCAACCTTGATTTCTGATATCGAACCAGCGCTTGGAGCGGGGACTTCTACAGTTATCTTATCAGTCTCTATTTCAACCAATGGCTCATCGGCCTCAAATGAATCTCCAACTTTTTTTAACCATTTAGAGACTGTGGCCTCAGTAATAGACTCGCCGAGTGTGGGTACAATCAATTCCATTATATTTTAATTACTATTTAACATGTTAAGTGCTTTATTCAATTGGCAGTTTATATTTCACGAGAGAAACTCCCGATTTTTCTTTTTTTATTTCATCTAGATTTGCCTCTGTCGCTAATCGAATAATATTTTTTTGATTAGATAAATGTCTATCAAAAACTCCTGTAGCAGGAGATGCTGCTGCTCTTCTTCCAATAAAGTGTAATTCGTTTTTCCCAGTTACTTTTTGAACAACAGACAACACTCTTTCTTGAACAAACTGCCAAGCACCCATGTTTTTTGGTTCTTCTTGGCACCATATCATTTCACAATTTTTAAAATCAATTAATTCTTCTTCCAATGCTTCATAAGGGAAAGGATATAATTGCTCCAGTCTGATGATGTGAATATTATCAAGTTTGAGGGCATCAATATGATCTTGCAATTCAAAATATATTTTTCCTGAACACAGCACGATTCTATTAATTTTATTTTTTTCTTCTCCTGATAAAGGTTTTCTTAAAACCCGGTGAAAAGTTGACCCATTCACAAAATCTTCTATAGCAGAGGTATTCCCTTTGTGACGGAGTGTTGACTTAGGAGTCATTAGGATAAGCGGTTTGCGAAAATCTCGCATCATTTGTCGTCGTAAAATATGAAAATAGTTTGCAGGACTAGTACAGTTAGCCACTTGTATATTATCTTCTGCGCACATTTGTAAGAAGCGTTCTAATCGTGAACTAGTGTGTTCCGGACCCTGTCCTTCATGCCCGTGTGGAAGTAATAAAGTTAATCCCGACATCCGTAACCATTTTCTCTCTCCCGTAGTGATAAATTGATCAATAATTGTTTGAGCACCATTAGAGAAATCTCCAAACTGCGCCTCCCATATAACTAATGTTTTTGGATCGGCTTGAGAATAACCATATTCAAAACCAAGAACCCCAAATTCAGATAAGAAACTATCTACAATTTCAAATAGAGCTTGCTCTTTTCTAAAATGTCGAAGAGGCACGAATCGTTTTTCATTTTCTTGATCATATAATACTGCGTGGCGATGACTGAATGTTCCCCTACCAACATCCTGTCCTGATAAACGAACACCATATCCATCTTTCAATAATGTTGCAAAAGCTAGAGCTTCGGCTGTTGCCCAATCAATATTTTTGCCCTCAATAATTGAACTCTCTCTATCATTATAGATTTTTTTAATTCTTTTATGAGGCGTGAAGCCCTCGGGTATCGTATGAATTTCTTTTGCCAATATCTTTAAATCATCTGCAGTAGAAGATGTTTTGCCTCTTCTTGCATCAATAGAGGCAATTTTAATTCCAGTCCATGTGCCATCCAACCAATCTGCTTTATTGGGTTTGTAGGATTTAGATAATTCAAACTCATTATCTAAAAATTTTTTAAAATCTGAAAGTTTAGTTTTGGCCTCATCTTCTGTCAGTATCTCTTCTTTAATCAATTGATCTTTATATAAATTGAGAGTGGTTTGATGTTGTTTTATTTTTTTATACATTAAAGGTTGAGTGAACATTGGTTCATCAGCCTCATTATGTCCAGATCGTCTGTAACAAAACATATCCACTACAACATCTTCTTTAAATAAATTTCTGTATTCAGCAGCAAGTCGACACACATGAACAACTGCTTCTGGATCGTCGCCATTAACATGAAAGATTGGAGCTTGAACCATTTTGGCTATTTCTGTGCAATAAGGTGCTGATCGCCCATAATGTGGTGTAGTTGTAAAACCAATCTGATTATTAATAACAAAATGAATTATTCCCCCAGTACGAAAACCACGAAGTTGCGACATAGCAAATGTTTCCGCCACTATGCCTTGTCCTGCCATTGCAGCGTCTCCATGAATAAGAATACCAAAAACTTTATCCGTGGTTTTGTCTTGTAACAAGGTTTGCTTGGCTCTTACCTTTCCTGCAACCACAGGATCAACTGCCTCTAAATGAGACGGATTTGGTGTTAATGATAAATGAATACTTTTACCATCAAACTCTCTATCACTAGATACACCCAAATGATATTTAACATCACCTGATCCCAACACTTCATTAGGATCATTCAGACTTCCTTGAAATTTTGATAATATTCCACGGTATGGCATTCCTAAAACTGTTGCGAGCAAAGTGAGTCTTCCTCGGTGTGCCGTGCCAAAATAAATATCCTGCACTCCTGCTAAACATGATTGTTTTACAATTTGCTCAATACCAGGAATCATTGACTCCCCACCTTCAACGCCGTATCTTTTAGTTCCTAAAAATTTTTTATCTAAATACTGTTCAAATAATTCTGACTCTACCAATCGTTGAAAAATTGCTTTCTTCCCTTGGGTAGTAAAATTTGTTTTATTATGAACTTCTTCTATTCTTTCTTGCACCCATTGTTTTTGCTCTACAGACTGAATATGCAAAAACTCTACACCTATTGATGATGCATAAGTTTTATTAAGTATTTGGATAATTTCATTTAGTGTTGCTGTCTCTAACCCAAGACTGCCATCAATAAAGATTTCTCTATCAAGATCATGTTCTGAAAAACCATATGACTTATAATCTAGCTCAGGGTGATAATTTTTTTTATGTAAATTAAGAGGATCAAGATTAGCTATTAAATGCCCATTGATACGATACGCTCGAATTAGTCTTAGCGCTCGTATTGAATCTAAGGTTGATGTTTTAAAGCTATTAAAATCAACAGCTGATGATGATCGAATAACCTTATCGAATGAAATATCATCAATTACATTTGTATCTCTTTTTTTCCATTCCGGTCCACCAAAATCAGAAATGATAGAAAGCTCATCTTCATTTAATGAAGAAAAAAAACTCTTCCAACTCTCATCAATGCTTTTAGGATTCTGCGTATACTTAAAATATAGCTCAGCAACGTAAGGAGCGTTAGCACTGTTTAGAAAACTATCATTCATGTTTATTCTTATACACTGATTATTTTTATAAAATATTAGTAGATTTTAAATTTAATTATACCCTTTTTGCATTTCTGCTAACATTGTTTCACCCATTTTTGCCGGTGAAGGAGCTACGGCAATATTTGCTGACTCCAAAGCATTTATTTTGGATTGCGCTGTGCCTTTATTTCCAGATATAATAGCACCCGCATGACCCATTCTTTTTCCTTTAGGTGCTGATACACCGGCAATAAATGCTGACATAGGCTTTTTGATATTTGATTTTGATATGAATTCAGCCGCATCTTCTTCTGCAGTTCCTCCTATTTCGCCAATCATTAATATCCCTTTTGTTGCCTCATCTTTTAAAAACAAATCAAGGCAATCAATAAAGTTCATACCGTGAACAGGATCGCCTCCGATACCGACACATGTTGTTTGACCTAAGCCCACTTGAGAAGTTTGCCAAACTGCTTCATACGTTAAAGTGCCCGACCTGCTAACTATTCCAATTTTTCCAGGTTGATGAATAAAGCCTGGCATAATTCCAATCTTACATTCACCTGGAGTTACTAAACCTGGGCAGTTCGGTCCTATAAAATAGGTTTTTTGTTCAATAATTCTTTTTTTAATTTCAACCATATCTAGCACTGGGATCCCCTCAGTGATACATGTGATAATTTTAATATCTGCATCAAGTGCTTCGTGTATAGCTTTGGTTGCAAACTTAGCCGGGACATAGATAACAGTTGCATCTGCTTCTGTATGTTCTTTTGCGTCCTTCACTGTATCAAATACTGGTAGATCTAAATGAGTTGTTCCTCCTTTGCCTGGAGTCACCCCTCCTACCATTTTAGTTCCATAATCAATTGCTTGTTGAGAATGATAAGTACCTTGAGATCCTGTAAAACCCTGGCAAATTACTTTTGTATTTTTATCTATAATAATTGACATTGTTATTCCTTAGCAAGCTCTACTACTTTTTTTGCTGCTTCAGTAAAATCATCAATAGAAATTAAACCAAGGGAGGAGTTGTTAATTACATCTCTGCCTTGACTAGCATTAGTTCCTTGAAACCGAACCACAAGGGGAAGTTTAAAATTGAGTTCCTTTACAGCTTCCACAATACCATTGGCTATCATGTCACAATGAATAATGCCTCCAAAGATATTAATTAAAATTGATTTCACATTTGGATCCGATTGAATTGTCTTAAAACCCATAATTACTCTATCTTTATTAGCCGTTCCACCTAAGTCTAAAAAATTTGCTGGCTCTTCACCAAATTGCTTGATGATATCCATGGTCGCCATCGCCAGTCCTGCTCCATTAACCATACATCCAATAGAGCCATCAAGCTTGACATAATTCATGTCATGTTCTGCTGCTTGAAGTTCTAGAGGATCTTCCTCCGTTAGATCTTTTAACTCTAGTAAATCTGGATGTCTAAATAGAGCATTCTCATCTAAACTTATTTTTGCATCTAATAACACAAAAGAGCCTTGTTTATTTAAAACCAAAGGATTAATCTCGATAGTGGAGGCATCGATAGAACTAAAAACTGATAATAATTTATTAGTAATTGTATTTAATTCTTCAAATTGATGTTGATTTATTTCAAGTGTTGATTGCAAATTGTGATCTAAGGTTACATTTTTAATATCATTAAAGTGAATATTGATTATTTTTTCAGGATTAGTGGCAGCCACTTCCTCAATATCCATCCCACCAGCTGCTGAAATCATCATCATTATTTTTGAAGTGTTTCGATCGACAAGCAAACTAAGATAAAACTCTCTTTCAATTTCACATCCTTCTTCAACAAATATACGGTTGACAGTTTTTCCCATCTCACCTGTTTGCTTTGTTATAAGAGTATTGCCCATCATGGAGGAAGCGACTTGACTTACTTGATCTTTTTCAAAAATTACCTGAACTCCACCTTTATCATTAAATGAGTCCTTGAAGTAACCAGCCCCTCTGCCACCCGCGTGAATTTGAGATTTAACGACCCATGGAGGTCCTTTTAAATCTTCTAACTCAACCTCCAGTAAATCAATGTTTTTTTCATATGATTTTCCGTTTAGAACCGGTAAACCAAATTTTTTTAATATTTCTTTAGCTTGGTATTCGTGGATATTCATTTAAATTTATATAAATTTTAATTCTTTCATTAAGATGACATTGTTCAAGACTTAATTATTTTTTTTGAAGTCATTTTTTTTGCAAGAGCAGTTAAGTTTTTTACTGCTTTAACAGAATGATTAAATTGCTTCTTTTCCAAAGCGTTTAATTTTAACTCCACAACTCGCTCAACACCTTTTTTTCCAATAACAACCGGCACTCCAACGTACAAGCCCTTAACACCGTATTGACCATTTAAATATGCAGCACATGGCAGAACTCTTTTTTGATCTTTAATATAAGACTCAGCCATTGCAATTGCTGATGAAGCCGGTGCATAAAAAGCTGAGGCCGTTTTCATTAAGCGTCCAATCTCTCCACCACCGTCTCTTGTTCTATCAATTATTGCATCAATTCTTTTTTGTGTTGACCATTTAAGCTTAATTAATTCTGGTACAGGAACACCAGCTACACTTGAATATCTTATTAAAGGTACCATCGTATCACCATGACCACCCAAAACAAAAGCAGTTACATCTTCAACCGACACTTTAAACTCTTGAGCTAGAAAATATTTTAATCTTGCACTATCAAGAACTCCTGCCATTCCTACACACATATTTGTTTTTAATCCTGCTGCTTTTTGTAAAACACTAACCATAGCATCAAGCGGATTGGTAATACAAATAACAAAAGCATTAGGGCAGTTAGCTTTTATTCCCTTTCCTACTGTTTGTATGATTGCTGAATTTTTTTCTACTAAATCATCTCTAGTCATACCAGGTCGTCTTTGAAAACCTGCCGTCACAATTACAACATCAGCCCCCTTCATTTCTCTATAATTTGAGGAGCCGCTCATATTGGCATTAAAATTTTCTATAGTAGAGGATTGCGCTAAATCTAGCGCTTTTCCCTTGGTCATTCCATCTGCTATATCTATAAGGACAACATCCCCTAGTTCTTTTAATCCAATTAAATGTGCAAGAGTTCCGCCGATATTTCCTGCTCCGACGAGAGCAATTTTCTTTCTCATGGGGATCCTATACAAGAATTATAATTCTGTAACAATAGCCTTCTTTAAATCAGCAATAGCTTTTGCTGGATTGAGTCCTTTAGGACACGAGCGAGTACAATTCATTATAGAATGGCATCGATATAATTTCATTGAGTCGTTCACTGCTTTCAATCTACTCTTTCTCTCTGCATCTCTTGAATCATTTACCCACCTTGCTGCTTGCATTAAAACTGCTGGTCCCAAATATTCATCACTGTTCCACCAATAACTTGGACATGAAGTAGTGCAGCAAAAACACAGAACACATTCCCATTGTCCATCTAACTTTTCTCTATCTTTTGGTGTTTGTTTTTTTTCTTCCTTATTTATTTTATTAGCATTTTTATTTTCCTCCGATCTTTGTAACCATGGTTTTATAGAGGCTAATTGATCATAAGCTTTACTTAAATCAGGAACTAAATCTTTAACAACAGGCATGTGGGGTAAAGGATAAATTCTAATTTCACCGTTAACCTCTTCAATTGGTTTTAAGCATGCGAGTGTATTTACTCCATCAATATTCATTGCACATGAACCACAAACTCCTTCACGGCACGATCTTCTAAAAGTTAAGGAAGAATCAATTTCATTTTTAATTTTCATCAGTGCATCAAGAACCATCGGTCCACATTTTTTTAAATCAATTTCATAACTATCTAATCTAGGATTTTGTTCGTCCTCAGGATTCCATCGATAAATGATAATTTTTTTTGGTTGTTCAGAAATATCTTTGACAGGATGCTCAATTCCTTTTTTTACTTTTGAATTTGGAGGTAATGTAAATTGCACCATCTAATAAACTCTCTTTTTTGGAGGTATTGGCTGAACATGGTTTGTTAAAGTATTCATATGAACAGGTCGAGTTCCCATTTTCACTTTGCCATCATCATTTAACCAAGACAGTGAGTGTACTAACCAATTTGTATCATCTCTTTCTTTAAAATCTTCTCGCGCATGAGCTCCTCTGCTCTCGGTTCTATTTAATGCAGAGTGCAAAGTAACCTTAGATTGAGCCATAAGGTTATGAAGTTCTAGTGACTCTGTCAAATCAGTATTAAAAATCATAGATTTATCTTTCACATCTATATTGTCCATAGAACTCTCTATCTGATCAAATTCTTCAATACCTTTAGAGATTAAATCATTTGTTCTGAACACCGCACATTTTTCTTGCATCACTTTTTGCATGGAAGTTCTTACTTCTCCAGTGGAACTATCACCTTTATTAAACCTAATTTTATCAAAACGTTCTAATATGGGATCTAATGAACTCTTATCCATTTCTATATTTTTACTATTATTTTTAATTTTTTCTTTTGCTGTAATACTAGATGCTTTTCCAAAAACTACTAAATCTATGAGAGAGTTAGTTCCTAATCTATTTGCCCCGTGAACCGATACACATGCAGCTTCACCTACTGCAAGCAACCCTTCGCAGATGTTATCTGGATTATCTTCAGTTGGTCGTAGAACTTCCGTCCTATGATTTGTAGGAATGCCTCCCATATTATAATGTACTGTTGGAAGTACGGGGATTGGTTCTTTGGTTAAATCTACTCCAGCAAAAATTTTAGCTGTTTCAGAAATTCCAGGTAACCTCTTATGCAGAGTAGAAGAATCAATGTGTTCAAGATGCAAAAGAACATGATCAGCGTTTTCACCACAGCCCCTTTTTTCATTGATCTCTATTGTCATTGCTCTACTCACTACGTCTCTTGAAGCTAGATCTTTGGCATTTGGAGCGTATCGCTCCATAAATCTTTCACCATCACTATTAGTTAAATAACCACCTTCACCTCTGGCACCTTCAGTGATAAGAACACCAGCACCATATACTCCTGTTGGATGAAATTGAATAAACTCCATATCTGATAAAGGAAGATTTTGCCTAAGTGCCATCGCACTTCCATC
Source organism: uncultured Alphaproteobacteria bacterium (assembly GCA_902589095.1). Taxonomy (GTDB): domain Bacteria; phylum Pseudomonadota; class Alphaproteobacteria; order HIMB59; genus CACPNW01. The sequence continues at coordinate 10,893 of CACIRR010000033.1, forward strand.
GCCTGTGCAAATGTGAGCGCTAGTTGAAGAAAAATATGCTCGACCATAACCGCCTGTGGCCAGAATTGTTTGGTGCGATAGAAAACGATGAATTGTTCCATCTTCTAAACACCATGCAACCACTCCTTTGCAATTGCCATCTTTGTCCATTACTAAATCAAGAACAAAATACTCAATATAAAATTCAACTTTGTGTTTTAGTGACTGCTGATAAAGTGTGTGAAGAAGAGCATGTCCTGTTCTATCTGCAGCTGCGCAAGCTCGCATTGCGGGTGCGCCTTCACCATTATCAGTTAAATGACCTCCAAATGGTCTTTGGTATATTCGGCCATCCTCCGTTCTGCTGAATGGCATTCCATATTCCTCTAATTCTATTACGGCCTCAGGTGCATTGGCACAAAGATACTCTATAGCATCTTGATCGCCTAACCAGTCTGAACCTTTTACAGTATCATACATGTGCCATTTCCAATTATCATTCCCCATATTGCCTAATGCGGCACCTATGCCACCTTGAGCTGCAACTGTATGACTTCTTGTTGGAAAAACTTTCGAAATACATGCTGTTTTCAAACCTGACTCAGCACATCCCAGTGTTGCACGCAGCCCCGATCCACCGGCTCCTACTACCACAACATCATAATAATGATCAGTAATATTATATGAGGTGTTCATGCTGCTACCAGTATGAAAATTGAAAGAGATACTAAAATCATAAGAGCGTAAGTTAAAATACTTATAGTTAACTTAGTTATATTTTTTAATTTTTGTGATGTGACATAATCTTCTGCAATTGTTTCACAGCCTAATTTTGCATGATAAAGCATTGAAATTATTAAAATAAAATAAAGTGAAGAATTTAATTTTGAAAAGAAAAATGCTTTAGTTTGGTCATAATTAAATGATGCGAGTTGCAAACAATTATAAACAAACCAAAATGTAAGAGGAATTAATATTAAGGCTGTTATTCGTTGTATAATCCATTTTGTTGAATAGTTTTTCATACTGATACCCAAACTAAAATTGTGGTTAAAGCTGATAGAAAGAGAACAGCATAGCCACTTTTGTAAACAACTCCCAACTGCATCAATTTTCCATAACTCCAAAATAAATATCTGATGCCGTTGAATAAATGATAAAAAATTGCAAGAGTCCAAAGAAATAAGAATATTTTAAAAATTAAAAAAGAGCTTAAAGATTGAAAAATTATAAAATAGTCCTCTCCCATCGCTATTAAATATGTCCAGAGCGCTAGCAATACCGCGCCTAAACTTAGAGCAATTCCAGTAAATCGATGAAAAATAGAGAAAACTGCAGTTAAAACATACTTATGGATAGATAAATGTGGGGATAAAGGTCGTTTGAATTGCATTTTAAAAAAAAAAT
>CACIRR010000034.1 GCA_902589095.1 uncultured Alphaproteobacteria bacterium
TAAAGTTAAATGGAATAAAACATATGCTATGTAATTTACTATCTCAAAATCAACGAAATAATTAACACTTAATGAGAATGAAAAAAATAATATAAAATTATAAATTAAGATTTGACTACTAAGTAGTTTGGGAAACATTATTTAGTTTCGACAATTTGCACATAGTCAATGTTTTTAAAATCAACAAAAGGTAATACATAAAAATTATTTTTTGTTATCTTTGTAATTTTACCTACTAGGATATCTGAGGGAAAAACCTGTGCACTACCACTTGTAACAACTAAATCACCAATTTTGGGCATTTTCTCATTCTTATTAAATGAACTTACTAAATGCACTCCATCTTCAGCTCCTTGAAGTAGTGAATAACTTTCATTGGAAATTGTTTTTATTGCAATTGATGAATTTGGGTCAGTCAGCAACAATACCCTTGAATTACTTATTGAAGCATCAACAGTTCTTCCAACAAGGCCTCTATGGTTTACCACAGCCATGTTATTAATGACACGGTCTTTAATGCCAGCATTAATATTAATCATTTTACTAAACATAAAATCGTTTCTACTAATTAAAGATGCTGTTTTAACTAGAGATAAGCTATTATCAGTTGCATTAAGAAGCCTTTTTAGAACTCTATTTTCAGTACTATTATGAACTGCTAAAGCTTGCCATTTTTTTAATCGCATAATTTCTTCTTTGAGAATATTATTTTCTACCTTTAAATTTCTAAACTCATAAAATTCTTTTTTTAAATTATTGGTTATTTTTACTGGGGCTACAATAAATGACGTGATGGGATGAAGATAAGTATTAGAAATAGATTTAAATTTATTAACAACAAAATAATCAGATTTTGAAAATAAAATTAATATGAAAGATAATATTAAAATAGAAGATAAGAATATATTTTTAATTATCCTTGATCTTGATAATGCTTTAACTTTAAAAGATAGAGCCATAAAAACTAATCAGAGGCAAAAATATCACTCAGTTTTGATTTTTCTTCTAATGCTTTTCCAGTACCCATCACAACACATAACAAAGGATCTTCAGCAATAGAAACAGGTAAGCTTGTCGCTCTTCTTAATACTTTATCTAAATTACCAAGTAAAGATCCTCCGCCCGTCATCATTATACCTCTTTCTACAATATCAGCAGCTAATTCAGCTGGAGTTTGCTCTAAAGCTCTTTTTATCGTATCTATAATTTGCGCAACAGGCTCTGCTAAAGCCTCTGCTATTTGTCTTTGAGAAATTGATATTTCTTTTGGTAGTCCCGTAATAAGATCCCTGCCTTTTACATTCATGGATTTACCATCTCCATCATCAGGTGGGGATGCAGAACCAATTTCTTTTTTCATTCTCTCCGCAGTAGTTTCACCAATAGCAAGTTTATGCGATGAGCGCATATATTCAATAATAGCTTCATCAAATTTATCACCAGCTGCTTTTACAGAAGTAGCATGCACAACACCTCCTAGAGATAATACGGCAACCTCTGTCGTACCACCTCCAATATCTACAATCATTGATCCCGTAGGTTCAGCAACTGGTAATCCAGCACCTATCGCAGCAGCAACAGGTTCGTCAATAAGATAAACTCTTCTAGCGCCAGCTGCATCAGCAGATTCTCTTATTGCCCTTCTCTCAACATTAGTAGCACCAGTGGGAACACATATAACTATCTGTGGGTTTGATAAAGTCCTTCCTTTATGGACTTTTTGTATAAAACTTTTAATCATTTGTTCTGCAACTTCAAAATCTGCGATGACACCATCTTTCATTGGTCTAATTGCTTGAATTTTACCTGGTGTTCTACCCAACATTTGTTTAGCTTCGTTTCCTACTGCTAATACTTGGGTGCCATTTTGATTTTCAACAGTTGCTACCACTGATGGCTCATTAAGGACAACACCCTCGCCTTTTACATAAACAAGGGTATTGGCTGTTCCCAAATCGATAGCCATATCTTTTGAAAAAATACTGAAAAATTTATCAATCATAATCTTTTATACCCCTTCTATTTTGATTTCGGCAGATTTTTTTACAATAGACTTAGTTTTTTTAAATAATAATCTATTCAAAGCACTGATATATGCCTTAGCTGAGGCAACTATAATATCAGGATCACTACCTTTCGCTTGTGAAGACAAATCATCATCTTCAAGACGTACAGTTACTTCACCTTGGGCGTCTGTGCCGGCAGTAATTGCATGTACTTGATACAGCTTTAAACGAAAATCTGTTTTAGTAATTTCTTTTATCGCATTAAAAGTAGCATCAACTGGTCCATTGCCCTCACTTATATTTGACAACTTATGATTATTCATAATTAGAGTTAAGTTAGCTTGATGTTTAGATAAGGACCCTGCATTAACTTCTAGTGATACAAATTTAATGTGTTCATCGTATGTCAAAGATCTTTCCCCTGCTAAAGCGATTAAATCTTCTTCAAATATTTCTTTTTTCTTATCAGCTAAATCTTTAAACCTTCCAAAAAGTTCCATAAGAGTATTGTCGCCAAAATCATATCCCAACTCTTTTAGTTTCTCCGAAAACGCATGTTTTCCTGAATGCTTACCTAAAACTAAAGATGATTTGTTGAGACCCACAGACTCAGGGGTCATTATTTCATAGGTTTCAGCATTTTTTAGCATTCCATCTTGATGAATGCCAGCTTCATGCGCAAAAGCATTCGCTCCAACAATCGCTTTATTAGGTTGAACGCTAAAGCCAGTAATTGATGAAACAAGTCTTGAAGCTTTTGTAATATATTCAGATTTCACATTTGTATGAAAAGGTATTAAATCTTTCTTTACTTTTAATGTCATTACCACCTCTTCTAATGCAGCATTGCCAGCTCTCTCACCCAGTCCATTAATAGTACACTCAACTTGACGTGCACCTTCTTGTATTGCTGCAATACTGTTTGCAACTGCCAATCCTAAATCATTATGTGTGTGAGTTGATAAAATAGCTTTATCAATATTTGGAACATTATTTTTAACAGATTTAAAAATTGAACCAAATTCAGAAGGTAAAGTAAAACCAACAGTATCAGGAATATTAATTGTGGAGGCGCCTGAAGAAATTGCCAGTTCAATACATTTATATAAAAACTCAAGATTAGATCTACCTCCATCTTCACAACTCCATTCAATATTATCACATAAGTTTCTTGCATGCCTTACTGTATGTTTAATTGACTCTAAAACTTCTTCTTCAGTTTTCATCAATTTATATTTCATATGAATTGGACTAGTAGCAATAAATGTATGTATTCTTGGAGACTTAGCATGTTTAACTGCCTCCCATGCACGGTCTATATCAGCAAGTTTTGCTCTTGCTAATCCAGCAATAGTTGAATTTTTAATATTTTTACTGATTTCGGATACAGCTTCAAAATCTCCATTTGAGGCAATTGGAAAACCTGCCTCAATTATATCAACTTGCATTTCTTCCAAGAGTTGAGCAATTTGCATCTTTTCATCAAGATTCATTGTTGCTCCAGGCGATTGTTCGCCATCTCTTAAAGTTGTATCAAAAATATATACTCTATCACTCATTATTTATCGCCTATACACTATTACTGCACAATTTTAAATTAATGACTATTTAATCAAAGATTATAAGTAATTTTTAGTTCTTTGATTTATCAACCATCTTACTTTCAGCAATCCATGGCATTAGAGTTCTTAATTTTTCTCCAACAGCTTCAATTGAATGTTCAGCTTGTTGTTTTCTCATTAATTTAAATTTTGTCTGACCACTTTTATGCTCATCCATCCACTCCTTCGTAAATTGGCCAGATTGAATTTCTGCAAGAATTTTTTTCATCTCTTTTTTTGTTTCATCAGTAATCAATCTTGGACCCCTAGAATAGTCACCATATTCCGCTGTGTTTGAAATTGAATATCGCATATTTGCCATTCCACCTTCATATAACAAATCAACAATCAACTTAACTTCATGCAAGCATTCAAAATATGCCATTTCTGGAGCATATCCAGCTTCAACCAGTGTTTCATATCCTGCTAAAATTAAATGAGTTAAACCTCCACATAAAACTGACTGTTCACCAAATAAATCAGTTTCACATTCCTCTTTGAAAGTAGTTTCAATGATACCTGCCCTACCTCCGCCAACACCTGATGCGTAAGCTATTGCAATATCAAGTGCATTACCTGAAGGATTTTTATCTACTGCAACAAGACAAGGCACTCCTGCACCTCGCTCATATTCCGCACGCACAGTATGACCAGGCCCTTTAGGAGCAATCATTATTACATCTATTCCTTCAGCAGGTTTTATCAAATCAAAATGTATGTTTAAACCATGAGCAAATGCAAGTGCTGTTCCCTCTTTAATGTTAGGAGCAATTTCATTATTATAAATATCTGATTGCAGTTCATCAGGAGTTAACATCATAATAATATCAGCCCAATTAGCAGCTTCAGCTGGAGTCATAACATCAAAGTTTGCATTTTTTGCTTTATCTCTTGTTGGAGAACCATCACGAAGGGCAATTGCTACATTTTCTATTCCAGAGTCTCTTAGGTTCATAGCATGTGCATGGCCTTGACTACCATATCCGACAATAACTATTTTTTTATCTTTAATTAAATTAAGATCTGCATCTCTATCGTAATATACTCTCATTAATCCTCCTTAGTATTCTTATAAGTCGAAATTGCAACAGGACCACTCCTAACAATTTCAATTTTAGTTATTTGATTTACCTCTTTTATAAATCGATTAATTCTTTCTGATGCACCAGCAATTTCAAAAATTATTGAATTGTTTTCATTTTCAATTTTTCTTGCTCGATAAAAATCGCAGACTTCATATATTTTCTTTTTATTAGAGTCATTAAGATCTATATTCACTAACGCTACTTCAGCCTCTACAGCGCTTCCTTCTTCATCTAAATTAGAAACACTATGAACAGGCACGATACGCAATAGCTGTTTTTCAATTTGATTTACAACTTCTGATGTCCCTTCAGTCACAATTGTAATTCTTGATAAATGTTCGTCATTGCTAACTTCGGCAACATTTAAACTATCAATATTATAACCTCTTCCAGAAAACATACCAATAACTCTTGCCAAGACACCTGGTTCATTATCAACCAAAACAGTTAAAATATGCCTTTTGGATACTGCTGTATTGTCTGGACTATCGTAAACTGACTTATTCATTAAACTAAAATTTTACCTTTCTCTGCTGAACTTTCATCCTGTTTTTGGTCTTTACTTAAAACCATCTCATTATGGGCAGATCCACTTTGAATCATGGGAAAGCAGTTTTCTTCCTTACTTACCCAGATATCTGCAATGACAGTTTTATCAGTATTAATCATTTCATTAATTACATCATCTAATTCTTCTGGTTTTTTTGCCCTTAAACCAACTGCTTTATAACTCTCAGCTAACTTTACAAAATCTGGTAAACTATCAGTATAACTCTCGGAATATCTTCCTCCATGTAAGAGTTCCTGCCACTGCCTAACCATTCCCATATACTCATTATTCAAAATAAATATTTTTACTGGTAACCTATATTGAACAGCTGTACTCATTTCTTGAATATTCATTAATATCGATGCATCACCCGCAATATCTATAACTAATGCATCTGGATTGGCTACTTGAGCTCCAATTGCTGCAGGAAAACCGTACCCCATAGTGCCTAATCCACCAGATGTTAACCATCTATTAGGTTTCTCAAATTTATAAAATTGAGCAGCCCACATTTGATGTTGGCCAACTTCAGTAGTAATAAAAGTTTTTTTATCTTTAGTTAAATCGTATAATCTTTGTATTGCATATTGAGGTTTAATTTCTTTTTCATCATTTGAAAAATTTAAACAATCAATTTTTTTCCAATTATTTATTTTATCCCACCATAATTTTAAATCAGATGCGTTAGTTTTTAACTTTTTATCTTTCCATTTTTGAATAATTTTAGTTAATACCGTAGTTACATCTCCAACTACCGGAACATCAACTTTAATTGTCTTATTAATATTACTTTCATCAATATCGATATGAATTTTTTTGGAATTTGGTGAAAATGCATCTAATCTTCCTGTTACCCTGTCATCAAAGCGGGCACCAATATTAATCATTACATCACATTCATGCATAGCCATGTTTGCTTCGTACATACCGTGCATCCCAAGCATACCAAGAGAGTTAGGGTGTGATGAACCAATTACTCCAAGGCCCATTAATGTCATTGTTGCTGGAGCACCTGTTATCTCTACAAACTGCGATACTAACTCAGATGCCTTTGGCCCAGAGTTAATGCATCCTCCACCAATGTAAAATATTGGTTTTTTTGCTTTGGAAATTAAATCAACAACTTCATTAATTTTATCATCATGTTTAAAAATTTCAGGCTCAAATAATCTATGTGACGGAATTATTATTTTTTCTTTTTCTACGTAATTACCTTTTGCAAACTGTACGTCTTTAGGAATATCAACTAAAACAGGACCAGGCCTTCCGTCTTGAGCTATAGTAAAAGCTTCATGAAAGACAGGTGATAATTTGTTTGGATCTTTGACTAGATAGTTGTGCTTCGTGCAAGGTCTTGTAATACCAGTTGTGTCACATTCTTGAAATGCGTCACTTCCTATTAAATGTTGAGGTACTTGACCGGTAATACAAACAATTGGAATACTGTCCATCATTGCATCTGTTAGGCCTGTAACAACATTTGTTGCTCCAGGACCTGATGTTACTAATACTACTCCAACTTTACCTGTTGAACGTGCATAACCTTCTGCAGCATGAATTGCCCCACCTTCTTGTCGAACCAAAACATGCTTGATTGAGTTTTGTTTAAATAAGGTATCATAGATTGGTAATACTGCTCCTCCTGGATACCCAAAAACAACCTCAACCCCTTGATCTACAAGAGATTGCAATACAATTTCTGCTCCTGTCATTTCTTGTTTCATTGCCAAGATCTCATAGGCTGTGGATAAAATAAAATCAATAAATTACTTCAAAATCAGTTAATTTTAATAGAATTTATATCGATTTCTGATGGAAATTTATCAAATTTTTGAAAAATCTCTAATTTTGATGATTTCCACCAAGTGTGTTGTCTTTTTACGTAATTTCTTGTGACCTGCTGTCCTTTATTGATACATTCTTCTAAACTAATTTCATTAGCTAAATATTTTGCTATTTCAGGAACGCCGTGTGCTCTCATTATTGGAAGTGATCTGTTTAAATGTAAGGTTAATAATTTTTTTACCTCTTCAACAGCCCCTTTATCAATCATACGAATAAATCGAGAATTTACGATATCATAATTTTTTTTTCTATCTGGTAAAAATAAAAAAATTTTGAAATTAAAATTTTCTAAAAATTTTTTATTGTCACTTAATCTCCACTCACTAAATTTCTTACCAGTTGCCTCATAAACCTCCCATATTCTTCTTAATCTTACTGTATCATTATTATTTACTTCCTTAAGTGAATTAGGGTCAAAGTTTTTAATTTGACTAATTAAAAAATCTTTTCCAAATTCTTTAATTATTTTTTCAGATTCGTTTTTTATTTTTTCTGAAACATTTGGAATATCTATTAGCCCATTAATTAATGTATCAATATATAAACCAGTTCCACCAACTAGTATTGGTGTTAAATTATTTCTATGTGTCTGATGAATAATTTCTACTGCATCATTACACCACTTTTCAACATTGTAGCGTTCTTTGCCATCAATGTATCCATAAAGATAATGAGGGATATTTTTAGTTTCTAAAGATGAAGGACGAGCTGTTAGAATTTTCAGGTTTTTGTATACTTGCATACTATCGGAATTGATAACGACACCATTTATTTTTTTTGCTAATGTTATCGAAAAATCAGATTTTCCAGTCGCAGTAGGACCTGCAATTACATAAATAGTTTTTTTCAATTAGAGATAAATTTAATTGTCACCCAACTGGTTTCTTCATCTCTTTTAATCTTGAGTAACAAAGATGATCTGCCAGTTTTTTCATATTTTTCAACAAGTGCTATAAAAGAAGTTAGTGACTCAACAGATTCTCTATTTACTTCCAATATTACATCATCTTCTTGTATGTTTATTTCGTCAGCATCTATTTTAGTTACAATAACACCTAATGAGTCTGCATTATCCTTAATGGTGATACCTAATGATTTAATTATTTTTTCTTGAGTTTTATTTTCTTTTTTTTGAAGTTTTTTATTTACATAAGTTTGTTCAGGTAGTTCACCAAGTTCAACCTCAATCATAATCTTTTTGTTTTTTCGCCAAATCTCTACCTTAGCAATAGAGCCCACATCAGCTTCTGCCACTACCCTTGGTAAATCAGTCATTTTCACAATTTCAATATCATTAAATTTTAATATGACATCACCATCTTCAATTCCTGCTTTTTTAGATGGGCCTTTAGGATTTACATTAGAAACAAAGGCGCCCTTTTCGTTTTCCAGTCCTAAGCTCTCAGCAAAATCTTTTGAAACTGGTTGAATTTGAACTCCCAACCATCCTCTTTTAGTACGGCCAAAATCTTTAAGTTGTTGAACTATTTTTTTTGCACTATTTGACGGAATTGCAAAGCCAAGACCAATGCTTCCTCCAGTCTGTGAGATTATTGCTGTATTAATGCCAATTACTTTACCCTCAACATTAAAAAGTGGCCCACCAGAATTCCCCCTATTAATTGAAGCGTCAGTCTGCAAAAATTTTACATAAGGACTGCTACCTCTTAAGTCTCTTGAAATTGCAGATATGATACCAGCAGTAACCGTTCCTCCAAGTCCAAGTGGATTACCAATTGCTATTGACCAATCCCCAACTCTCATTAAGTCGGAGTCACCCCACTGAACTGCCGTAAGCTCAGTTTGACCTGGTTCTATTTTTAAAACTGCCAAATCTGCCTTAGGATCTCTTCCTAATAATTCAGCAGTAAATTCTGTTTGATCAGACATTATAACCGTGATCTCGTCAGCACCTTCAATAACATGATTATTAGTTACAATAATACCTGCTTTATCAATAATAAAACCAGATCCAAGACCTGTCATAGGTCTTTGAGAAGGTGAATTTCTTCTCTCATTATCAAAATAATCTTTAAAGAACTCATCAAAAGGAGATCCTTCAGGGAATTGAGGCATTTGATTTTGTGAATTATTGTTTGTAACAATTGTAGTAGAAGCAATACTTACCACTGCAGGGGATAAATTTTCAACTAAATCAGCAAAACTATCAGTGTAAGCTTTTAATGTACTGGAAAAAGTAAGTGAAAATAAAATAAGAAGACCTGATAGAATTCTAATCATTATAATTCTCCATAATTGCTGAAAGTGAAATAAATAAGGCAAGCACCAATTATTGTCATGATTAAAGATATAGTCTTTATTTTTTGAGGATCAACACTGGCAAGCTGATCTAATAATTTTTTTAAATTTCCAGCTAAGAAAAAATATAACAAACCTTCGAAAAAAAGAAGTAAGCCGATACCAAGCAGGAGTAGCTTAAGCATTAGTTTTCTATTTCAATCTCTCCAAAAAATTTTTCACAAACTTGGCCTGGCGCAATCACCATAGACATTTCGGTATCTCCAAAAGTATCTCTACAAGCTTGCATAGTTCTTAAAAAATCAAAAAATTCTTCATCTAAACTGTACGCATCGGCAAGAATTTTATTTTTCTGAGCATCACCTTCACCTCGTAATATTGACGAAGTTCTCTCAGCTTCTGCAATAATTACAGTTTGCTGTCTATCTGCAGATGCAACTATTTCTTTTGACAATTCTTCACCTTCCGCTCGTAAAAGATTAGCTTCTTTTTCTCTTTCAGAACGCATTCTTTGATAAACGTTATTGGAGACTTGTTCAGTAAGATCAGTTCTTCCAATTCGTATATCGATTATCTCTACACCAAATGAATCTTGGTTAGATAGAATTTGATTTTGAATTTCTTGCATGATTTCTATTCTCTCATTACTAAGTAATGAGGTTAGAGAATATTGAGCTATAACACCTCTTACTGAAGCATTTATAATTCTTCCAAATCTATCAGAAAAGGTTGCTTCATTCCTAACTGTTTGAAAAAACTTCAGAGGATTAACAATTCTGTATCTCGCAAATGAATCAACGATGATTCTTTTTTGGTCAGATAGTATCATTTCTTCAGGTTGAGGATCTAAGTTTAATAATCTTGAGTCTAAAAAAACAGCATCTTGAATAAAAGGTATTTTAAACTGCAAACCTGGTTTAGTAATAACTTTTCTTGGATCACCAAATTGTAACACAATGGCTTGCTTAGTTTCATTTACAATAAAGAAAGCGCCTGTAAAAGTTAGAAATCCTATAAATAAAAGGATAACTATAATGATATTTCTAGGTGTAAATTTCATTAATTATTATTTCCCTTCTTTAACTCGTTTAGAGGTAAATAAGGCACTACACCCTGTCCTCCAGCATCATCTAAAATAATTTTGTTTTTTCCTTCAAGCACTTCACGGAGAGTTTCTAAATAAATCCTTCTTCTAGTAACTTCTTTTGCGTCTTTATAGCTATTATATACGTCAATGAAATTTTGAGCCACACCTTCTGCTTGCTTAACAACTTGTTCTTTGTAAGCTCTTGCACTTTCTATCAACTTTGCAGCTTCACCTCGAGCATTAGGTACGATTCTATTTAAATAAGTGTTAGCTTCGTTAACTAATCTTTCTTTATCTTGTCGAGCTCTCTGTACTTCATCAAATGCGTCTATAACTTGTGAAGGAGGGTCAACACTTTGTAGTTGAACAGATTGAATTAACACTCCACTTTCGTATCCATCTAAAACTTCTTGAAGACCATTTCGAACTACTTGTTCAACTTCTTGTCTTCCTTCAGTTAGTAAAAATTGTAAATCTCTTTGTCCCACAACTTCTCTAACAACACTCTCAGCCATATCTTTCACTGTAAGTTCAGGATTTCTCAGTTTAAAAAGAAAATTTCCTGCATCTTTAATTCTATATAGAACGGTGAAAGCAACATCAGCTATATTTTGATCACCTGTTAACATTAAGCTTTCTTCAATAACTTTTCTTTCAGCATTAGTATTTGATGAAAAGCCTAAATCAGAAGCGCTTCTAAAACCAACGTTTATTTTTCTGATTACCTCAACCTTTGGAGTAATTGTTTGACCAATTGGAGATGGAAAAAAATAATGAAGGCCTGGTTCAGTAGTTTGATTGTTCCATTTACCAAAAAGTAACTCGACACCCTGCTCATCAGGCTCAACTCTGTAAAAACCTGTAGCAAGCCATATTAAAACACCTATTACAACAAGCAGTGAAATGTTTCTTGGGCCACCAATTTTAAATTTACCAAATCTATCTCTGGCTTTCTTGATAGACTCTTCGAAGTCCATATTATTATTAGACCCACCACTTCCCCATGGATTGTTGCCATTCCCACCAGATCCCCAAGGGTTGTTGTCGTTATTATTTTTGTTCCAATTCATATTTTTTTTGATAAAGTCGACCTAGCTACTATCATTATTTAAACTAATTACTAAGTTATATTTGGGTAAATTTCAAAAAATCAAGTATGTCTGACAAAATATTTAAAACAATCACAAATTTTACCAAAAATTATAACGATCCTGAGACCAATCTACCATTTGATGAAAATAATACAAAAATTCAGATAGTTGAAAAAAATGGAAATGTTAATGTTAGTCTAACAATTAATGATAAATACTTAGAACAATATAATAAAATTGCAGAATTATTTAAAGACGGTTTAAGTAAACTTGAAGGAGTATTATCAATTAACGTTGCACTTACGTCAGAAAGCCAATTAAGTAGTGGTCAACAAAACGAGAGTAGATTTAAAATTAATGCAACAAACATTATTGCAATAGCCAGTGGAAAGGGAGGGGTTGGAAAATCAACTTTTGCTGTCAACTTAGCAGTTGCTCTCAGACAATTAGGAAAAAAAGTAGGTATTTTAGATGCGGATATTTATGGTCCAAGCGTTCCAAGAATGATGGGAATTTCTGGCAGACCTGAAGCAAGCAATAATAAAAAATTAATTCCACTAGAGAGCTATGGAATTAAATGTATGTCCATTGGTTTTTTAGTGAGTGTTGACACCCCAACAATTTGGAGGGGGCCAATGGTGATGAAAGCGCTAGAGCAAATGTTTAACGGTGTTGAATGGGGAACGCTGGATTATTTGATA
>CACIRR010000035.1 GCA_902589095.1 uncultured Alphaproteobacteria bacterium
TTTCTGCGAAAGACAAATCTACTGGCAAAGAACAGCAAATTCGTATTCAGGCATCTGGTGGGTTATCAGATGATGAAATTGAGCGCATGGTTAAAGAAGCAGAAGAAAATGCTGAAGCTGATAAGAAAAAAAGAGAATCTGTTGACACGAAAAATCATGCAGATAGCTTAATTAATGAGACTGAGAAAAATTTGAAGGAGCATGGTGACAAAGTTCCTGAAGATGATAAAAATAAAATTACTGCAGACATTGAAGAGCTTAAAAAAGTTAAAGACGGAGATGACATAGAAGCTATTAAGTCCAAAACAGAAGCTCTGGTTCAATCATCGCTAAAACTTGGTGAGGCGATTTATAAACAAAATCCACAAGCTGGTGCAGCACAACCTGACCCATCTGGGGAAGAACCTTCTTCTGATAAAAAGGATGAAAAAGTTGTGGACGCGGAATTTGAAGAAGTTGACGAAAATAAAAAAGATTAACACTCTTTAATATTTTCCTGTAAGGGGCGTGCATGGCAGATAGAGACTTCTATGATATACTAGGCGTACAAAAAAACGCTAGTGATGATGAAATAAAAAAGTCTTATCGAAAACTTGCGATGAAGTATCATCCCGATAGAAACAAAGATGATAAAGAAGCTGAAAAAAAATTCAAGGAAGCAACTGCCGCTTATGAGGCTTTAAAAGATCCAGAGAAAAGAGCTGCGTATGATCAATATGGCCATGATGCTTTTCGTCAAGGAGGCATGGGTGGTGCGCAAGGTTTTGGAGATTTTGCAGGAGGTTTTTCAGATATATTTGAAGAGTTTTTTGGTGGCGGTTTTGGAGGTACCTCAAGACAACGAGGGCCACAAAGAGGAAGTGATCTTCGCTACAACATGTCTGTTACTCTCCAAGAGGCTTTTGCTGGTAAAAAATCGCAAATACGAATTCCAGGATATGAAAGTTGTGATTTATGTTCTGCAACAGGTAGTGCCGATAAATCAGGCCCAAGCACATGTTCAACATGTGGAGGACATGGCAAGGTAAGATCCACTCAAGGTTTTTTTTCTATCGAGCGACCATGTCCAACATGTGGTGGCGAAGGATCATCAATTAAAAACCCATGCTTAAAATGTAGTGGAACTGGTCAGCTAAAAAAACAAAAGACTATATCCGTATCAATTCCTGCTGGCGTTGATAACGGAACAAGAATTAGAATTTCTGGAGAGGGAGAGCCTGGACAGAGAGGAGCTGGTAATGGAGACTTGTATATATTTGTCCAAGTTCAAAAGGATAAACTGTTTGAGCGAGAAGAAGAAAATATTTTTTGCCAAATTCCTATTTCAATAACTACAGCAATTCTTGGTGGTGATGTTGAAGTGCCAACTATCGAAGGAAAGAAAGCAAGATTAAACATTCCGGCAGGAACACAATCAGAAACGCAGTTTAGATTAAAGAGCAAAGGCATGAGTATACTTCGCCAAACAAGACGTGGCGACATGTATGTAGAGGTAAGTGTTGAAATCCCTGTAAATTTAAACAGTAAGCAAAAAGCAATTTTACAAGAATTTGAAAAAGAGGGCGGTACATCAAAAAAACACAGCCCAAAATCACAAAGTTTTTTCTCTAAATTAAAAGAAGTTTGGGAAGATTTAACTTAATTCCTTTTCAATCAAGTTTACCCAAAGTATAAGAAGTTCTATGGCAAAAATAAAAGTAGGTATTGCAGGCTGTTTA
Source organism: uncultured Alphaproteobacteria bacterium (assembly GCA_902589095.1). GTDB lineage: Bacteria > Pseudomonadota > Alphaproteobacteria > HIMB59 > CACPNW01. The sequence goes on from CACIRR010000035.1 coordinate 1,719, forward strand.
GGCCGAATGGGTCAAGAACTTATCAAGGAAACACTTAATAATAAAAATTTAATATTTATAGGTGGTTTTGAACATAAGGCTCATCCCAAAATTGGAAAAAAATTGAGCAATGTTACCGACATTAATTCAAGCAGCTTAATAACAAGCAATGCATTATCAATTTTTAAAAAAGCTAATGTTGTAATAGATTTTACCACACCTCAATCAACATTATCTAATGTTAAACTTGCAAGTATGACTAAGACAGCATTAGTTATAGGAACAACGGGCATTTCAAATGCACAAAAAGGTAAAATTAAAACTTTATCAAAAAAGATTCCAATCCTTATGTCATCTAATATGAGTGTTGGGGTAAATCTTTTATTTGATTTAGTAAGACAGGCTGCATCTTCCCTTCATGCCGATGAGTATGATATTGAAATTGCTGAAACACACCACAAACACAAAGTTGATGCTCCATCCGGCACCGCTCTTTCACTTGGAGAATATGCTGCCGCTGGTCGCAAAACTAAACTAGATAAAACTAAAGTTTTAGATCGAACAAAAAGTTTAAAGAAAAGAAAAAGTGGAGATATAGGATTTTCTGTTACAAGAGGAGGGGAGATAGCCGGTGAGCATACCGTTAGCTTTATTAGTAAGGATGACAGAATAGATTTATATCATAAAGCAAATAACAGATCTATTTTTGTAAGTGGAGCTTTAAAAGCTGCGGTATTTATATCAAAAAAGAAATCAGGTTTTTTTGATATGAGCTCTCTTTTAAAATCAAAATAAGTTTTTACTTAAGCGCTAAGTAGTTTTTAATTTTATAATAAAGTTTTTCTTTTAATTCTGAATGTAAAAATGGAGCAATCTCTTCTTCTTTAGATGATTGTCTTATTGTTAGTGATGATAAATTTTTATGTTTGTAGAAATTTATTTTTGACCAATAAGTTTTAAAGATTGAAGTCTTTGAAATTCTATCTTGTTTAAGTTTTTCGATTTTAATTACATCTGCATCTATTGTAATATTTTCTGCAATATTTTTATTTTTAAAATACATTCTAACCAAATAAACTAGAAGAAAATATTCTGCCCCTAAAAATATAGTAATTGGCCAAGCACCATATGAAATCAATATTAAAGAAAATAATACACTCCACAAGACGAGAATTATTCCTAGAAAAATAAAAAGTGATTTCGAGCAACTTTGATACGGTATAATTTTTTCTTTCATCATATTGTTGTAAATTAATATTTATATAAAAAATTTTTATTTTAAAGTGGTCTCAATGAATAAAGTTATAATAAATGCCGTTTATAAATCTCTTGCTAAAAAAATTGGAGAGCCGAAGACTGAACTTAGGTACCGCAATCCCTATACCTTTCTAATATCTGTTGTTTTATCAGCTCAGGCAACTGACAAGTCAGTAAATGCAGCAACAAAAGATTTGTTTAAGATTGTAAAATCTCCAAAAGATATGATTGCTTTGGGTGAGCGAAAACTAAAAAGTTTTATTAAGACGATAGGACTTTATAATTCTAAGGCTAAGAACGTCATTAATCTCTCTAAAATTTTAGTTAAAAATTTTAAAGGGAAGGTACCTACAGACTTTGAAGAGCTTACTTCTCTGCCTGGAGTTGGAAATAAAACAGCAAGTGTGTATCAAAACGAAATTCTCAATATTCCTAGAATTGCAGTTGATACCCATGTTTACCGTGTTTCCAACAGAGTTGGTTTAGCAAATACAAAGACTGCAGATCAAACGCAGGAGGTTTTGGAGCAGATAACACCAAAAAAATGGCTAAAAACTGCCCACCACTTGCTTATTTTGCACGGAAGATATACATGCAAATCGCAAAAACCGATTTGCGATCAGTGTGTGATTGCAAAACACTGCTTGTATTTAAAAAATGAAAAAAATTAAAAAAATATTAGCTGCTAATAGAAGCGAAATAGCTATTAGAATTTTTAGAGCCGCTGAAGAGTCTGGCATACGTACTGCTGCAATTTATTCTAAAGAAGATAGATTTGCATTACATCGCTTTAAAACCGACGAGAGCTATCTTGTGGGTGAGGGAAAAGGTCCAATTCAGGCATATCTCGATATTAATTCAATTATCGACATCGCAAAGAAAGCAGGCGTTGATGCCATTCATCCTGGCTATGGTTTTTTATCGGAAAATCCTGAGTTTGCAGAATTATGTGAAAAAAATAATATTACTTTTATCGGACCTACTCCTGAAATACTGAGCAGATTAGGTAACAAGACAGCAGCAAAAGACGTTGCCGATGAAGCTGGTGTTAGTACTATTCAATCAGTAAAAGTCAGTGAGGCGAATAAAAAAAATATTCATGATCAAGTAAAGAAGATTGGTTACCCTGTTATTGTTAAGGCAAGTTGGGGTGGGGGTGGAAGAGGTATGCGAGTTGTTCACTCAGCTGAAGAGCTATCTGAACAAATAGAACTGGCTCAGAGTGAGTCTAAAAAAGCATTTGGCAAAGATGAAGTGTTTATTGAAAAATTTCTAGAAGATGCTGCCCACATTGAGGTTCAAATATTAGGAGATAAGCATGGCAACATTGTGCATTTATTTGAGAGAGATTGTTCACTTCAAAGAAGACATCAAAAAATAATTGAAAGAGCGCCTGTACATTTTTTAGAATCAAGTTCGCGGGAGAGTATTTGTGCTTCTGCTGTTAAGATTGCTAAACATGTAAACTATTGTGGTGCTGGCACAGTTGAGTTTTTATATGATAAAAAAAATAATCAACATTATTTTATTGAAGTTAACCCAAGAATTCAGGTTGAGCATACTGTTACTGAAGAGGTAACAGGGATTGATATTGTCAAGGCGCAAATAAAAATTGCTGAAGGAACAAAAATAGGGGATGATCCAGCCCTACCTGATCAAGAAAATATCCAGCTGGACGGGTACGCAATTCAATGTAGAGTTACAACTGAAGATCCTTTGAATAATTTTATGCCTGACTATGGGAAAATTATGACCTATAGATCAGCCTCTGGTTTTGGAGTAAGGTTAGACGGTGCGACAGCAGCTGCGGGCTCAATTATTACGCCTTATTATGACTCCTTATTAGTTAAAGTAACTACTTGGGCGCAAACTACTGAAGATTGTATTAGAAGAATGGATAGAGCACTGCGTGAATTTAGAATTCGCGGTGTTAAAACCAATCTTGTCTTTTTAGAGTCACTTATTAATAATGATGATTTTAAATCAGGAAATTATAATACTAACTTTGTTGATACGAACAAAGAGCTCTATAATTACAAACCAAAAAAAGACCGCGCATCTAAAATAATATCTTATCTTGGTAATATTATTGTTAATGGTCACCAAGATACAAAAGGAAGAACAAATGATTTTAATTTAGTAGACCCGGTTGTTCCTTTGTTTGAAAAAAATCAGCAAACCAATAATTTTGTTGAGGAATTACAACAATTAGGCCCAGAAAAATTCACTCAAGATATTAAAAATAAAAAATATACTTTGATTACTGACACGACGATGCGTGATGCGCATCAATCATTGTTAGCTACCAGAATGAGAACTGATGATCTCATCAACATTGCTGAGTTTTATAGTAATAACTTATCTGAACTGTTTTCAATTGAGTGTTGGGGTGGCGCAACATTTGATACTAGCATGAGATTTTTAAAAGAAGATCCATGGGACAGACTAGCAAAGATAAATCATCAAGCTCCCAATATTTTGAAGCAAATGCTATTAAGAGGTTCTAACGCCGTTGGTTATAAAAACTATCCTGATAACGTTGTAAAGTTTTTTGTTAAGGAAGCAGCCCAGGCCGGGATTGATGTATTTAGGGTTTTTGACTCATTAAACCTCATTGAAAATATGAAAATATCAATTGAGGAAGTAAGGAATCAAAATAAAATTTGTGAAGGCACTATTTGTTATACTAATGATGTAACCAATCCTAAAGAAGAAAAGTATACACTAAAATACTATATTGACCTTGCTAAAGAACTTGAAAAAGCAGGCTCACATATCATCGCGATAAAAGATATGGCGGGTTTATGTAAACCAGCCGCTATTAAACTGTTAATTAAAGAACTAAGAAAAGAAATTTCTTTACCAATTCATTATCATACGCACGATACATCAGGCACATCTTCGGCAACAGTACTAGCAGCTATTGAAGAGAAAATAGATATTCTAGACTTGGCAATGGACTCAATGAGTGGATTAACTTCTCAACCTGCCCTTGGTTCCGTTGTTTCTATTATGAAACAAAACCATGCTGATCCTAAATTGGATGAAAATCATATTCGTGAAGCCTCTCTGTACTGGGAGCAGGTGCGAAGTAATTACAAGGCTTTTGAAACCGATTTCAAAGGCGGCAGTTCAGATGTGTATTTACATCAAATGCCTGGGGGGCAATTTACAAATCTTAAAGAGCAGGCACGTTCTCTTGGGATTACAACCGACAAATGGGGACTTGTTTCAAATATGTATGCTGAGGTTAACAAAATGTTTGGTGATATTATCAAGGTAACCCCTTCGTCAAAGGTTGTTGGAGATATGGCCTTATATATGATTACCAACGATCTTACTCCAGCAGATGTTTTGGATCCAAATAAAGAGATATCTTTTCCATCTTCAGTAGTAGAGTTTTTTAAAGGTGAGATAGGTATGCCTCTTGGTGGTTTTCCAGAAAAGCTCCAGAAAAAAATTCTTGGCAATGAGAAACCTCTAACTAAAAGAGCAGGTTCAGTCTTGGCAAGTATCAATTTAGATAAGGAAAAGACAAATCTAGAAAAAAAATATGAAGAAAAAATATCTTATCAACAACTGGCTTCGCACTTGATGTACCCAAAGGTATTTGAAGAATTTATGACACATCGTCAAACATTTAGCGATACCTCAATCTTATCAACTGAGTTATTTTTTTATGGTCCAGTACAAGATAAAGAATATTCACTACCTATCGATAAAGGAAAAAGTCTCATCGTTCGTTATTTGGCAAAGAGTGAACCAAATGCAAGTGGGTCCAGTTCAGTATTTTTTGAATTAAACGGTCAGCCAAGAACTATTGAAATTCAAAATACGGAATTCTCCAAAAATATTTCTTTAAAGACAAAAGCAGAAGATGGAAACCTAAATCATATCGGTTCTCCTTTGCCAGGACAAGTTGCGAAAATATTTGTAAGTACTGGCGATAAAATTATCAAGGGTGATAGAGTATTAGTTATTGAAGCAATGAAAATGGAAACAATTATTTCAGCAGAGAAAAGTGGAACTATAAAAAAATTACATGTAGGTTCCGGTGATAACGTAGAGACGAAAGATTTATTAATTGAAATTGAATAGACTCAATTCATTAAATTAAATTCGCGGTAACATTGTTCTAAAGATTGTTTCGAATTTAAGAGATCGGCCATAGCATTTCTTAATTCGAAGTACTCGACCCTTTTATTCCCAATATTTTGATTAAAAAAAAGGAAGAGTCGGCAATTATCACTGTTATAACGCATTGTATAAACGGCCCCATCAATTCTCGATAGTTGTGGCTCTCCCAATAGATTTTGAATTTGATTTTCAGTTTTTCCAATAAAATTTATCTCCGCTAATTTTTGTTGACTTGCTACAATATTTTTTTCCTCTTCCTGTGTCTCTTCAATGATTTCAATCTCTTCTTCTATTTCTTTTTCTTGTAAAATCTCGTCTACACCTTCTTGTTCTTCAGTCTCTTTTTTTGGAATTACCTCTTTTACTTGATTAGTGATTGTGTTGGTTACCTTGATGACTTCTTTTGTAACCTCAACTGTAGTACAGCCCCAAATGGATAGTGATAATAAAAGAAATAAAAATATCCGCATTGCTCTTATGATTAAATATATATATGTAATATATTTATGATTACATCTATTAAATCATCTTTCTTAGAATACAAAATGACTATTTTAAGAAATAAAAAAACTTCCAACTCTTTATTTAGACAAACTATGAATGAAGCTAGTTATTTAATAGCCGCAGAAGTACTAAAACATCTTCAATATAAAAAAATTTCTGTTCAAACTCCTTTGATCAAAACTACAGGAGTAGATTTGGCTCAACAGGTTATATTGGTTCCGATCTTAAGAGCAGGATTAGGTTTGCTAGAAGGTTTTGTAAAATTTTTACCTGATGCAGAAAAAGGTCACATTGGACTATATCGTGACGAGCAGACTTATGAGCCTGTTGAATATTTATTTAAACTGCCTAAAACTAAAAATAAAAAAGTACTGGTTCTTGACCCTATGTTAGCAACCGGTAACTCGTCTATAGCGGCAATTAATTTAATCAAAAACAAAGGAGTTAAGGTAAAAGATATTTTTTTAGTATCTTTACTTGCAGCGCCTGAGGGAATTAAAAACTTGCAAAAAAATCATCGCTCCCTGCATATTTTTACCTGTAAAATTGATGCTAAATTGAACAAAAATAAGTTCATTGTCCCCGGTCTTGGTGACGCAGGTGATAGATATATGGGAACCTAGATCATTTATCCACGATATAAAATTATAATTAATTTTATTAATTTTTTTTTAGGATAATAATGATATCAATTAACTATCTATTTCGGAAATAATGAGGAGATATTAACTATGAAAAAAATATTAAGCATTTTTGTTGTATCTTTCGCACTCGTATTTTCATCAAATCTTTTTGCAAATAAAATTGGTGTAATTTATGACTCAGGCGGAAAATTCGACAAATCATTTAATGAGTTAGCATTTAGAACTGCTGAAAGAGTAAAAAATGAACTTGGTTGGGACATGATAGAGTTCGAAGCAGCAAATAATACTCAAATCGAACAAGGTATGAGAAAAGTTGCTGATAGAGGAGCTACTCTAGTTGTAGCAATGGGTTTTGCACAAGCTGATGCAGTTGCTGCTATTGCACCACAATACCCTGATATTAACTTTGTTGCAGTGGATGTATGTTGGGTAGATGATCCTGCAGGAAATATTTACCAAGCTTGTTACTTAGAGCATGAAGGTTCGTTTCTGGTAGGAGTAATTGCTGCTATGGCATCAAAAACTGGAACAATAGGTTTCGTTGGTGGAATGGACATTCCACTAATTAGAAAATTCCAAGGCGGTTATGAACAGGGCGCTTTACATGCGAATCCTGATATTAAAATATTAGCTAATATGACAGGCACAACTCCAGAAGCTTGGAACAATCCTACTAAAGGGGCAGAGCTAACTAAAGCACAAATTGATGGTGGTGCAGATGTTGTTTACCAAGCAGCTGGCGGAACTGGTATTGGTGTTCTTCAAGCCGCTGCAGACGCTGGCATCATGGGAATTGGTGTTGATACAAACCAAAACTGGATGCATCCAGGAAATATGTTAACTTCTATGTTAAAGCGTTTGGATTTAACGATCTTTGAACAAGCTGAAAAAACTGCTGCTGGAACTTTTGAGCCAGGTATTAATATTCTCGGACTTGCTCAAGGCATGGTCGGCTATGCTACTGAAGATGGTATGGTAACTGATGAAATGGCTGCTGCTGCAGATGCTGCTGCTGCGGGCATTATAGATGGCTCTATAACAGTTGCTGACTGGTCACAAGAGTAAGCAATTAAAACTTTAGGGTGAGACCAAAAATAATAAATTAAATTTATGGTCTCACCTATTCTTGAATTAAAAAACATCAACAAATCATTTGGTCACGTTCAGGCTAATAAAAATATTAATCTAAAAATTACCCAAGGAACTATTCACGGTATCATTGGTGAAAACGGTGCTGGTAAATCTACATTAATGAGTATTGTCTATGGCCTGTACCAAGCAGACTCAGGGACTATTAGTGTAAGTGGTAAAGAAATAAAACTTAAGTCACCAAGAGACTCAATAGAAAGTGGCATTGGCATGGTGCATCAACATTTTATGTTGGTTGAAAATTTCACCGTCATTGAAAATATCGTGTTGGGATTTGAAGGGGAGTTTGTTTTTGGTGAAAAACTAAAAAAAGCAAAGCAAGATCTAAAAAACTTATGTGATACTTATAAATTAAACATTGATTTAGATTCAGTCATCTCTGATTTATCAGTTGGTTTTCGTCAACGTGTTGAAATTTTAAAATCTTTGTATCGTGGTGCTGAAATATTTATTCTTGATGAGCCAACAGGGGTACTAACCCCGCAAGAGGTTGATGAGTTATTTAAAATACTACGATCATTAAAAGAAGAAGGCAAAACAATTGTTTTAATTACGCATAAACTTAATGAAATTATGGATTTAACGAGTGAAGTATCTGTAATGCGTCAAGGGGAGGTTGTTGGTCATACAAAAACCACTGACACAAATAAAGAAAAACTTGCAGAAATGATGGTGGGGCGAAGTGTTCTTCTTAGATTAAATAAAGCGGAAGCAAAGCTTGGCGACGTTGTTTTTAAAGTTGAAAACTTAACGGTAAAAGACGATCTGGGTGTAACGAGAGTAAAAAATGTTAATCTTGAAATTCGCTCTGGTGAAATTTTAGGTTTAGCTGGGGTAACAGGAAACGGGCAAACAGAATTATTAGAGGCGTTATCAGGTATTCGAAAAGTGGAATCAGGGACGATATATTTAAATGATGAAAAGATTTCTGATAAAGATAATCTTCTTGATCCAAGGGAGCTCAAAGAAAAAGGACTAGCGCATGTGCCGGAAGATCGTCAACGAATGGGATTGGTAACTGATTTTAAAGCTTATGAAAATCTGATCTTTGGTTATCACGACCAAGAACCATATTCTAAGTCATCCATCCTGAAAGATAATGATATTTTGTCGTATTCAAAAAAAGTAATGGAGGAATATGATGTAAGGCCAAGATCTCCACAACTTATCACTTCCAATTTTTCTGGAGGCAATCAACAAAAAATTATTCTAAGTAGAGAATTAAATGAAAATCCTAAAATTTTATTAGTGGGTCAACCTACGAGAGGGGTGGATATTGGAGCTATTGAATTTATTCATCAACGCCTTATTGATATGCGTGATAAAGGGGCGGCAATATTATTAGTGTCCGTTGAACTAGATGAAGTACTATCTCTCTCTGATAGGATACTTGTCATGTTTGATGGCAACATTGTTGGAGAGAGAATTAATAAAGATGTTACCGATAGAGAATTAGGGCTTTTAATGGCAGGGGTTGCATAATGGTAGCGGCTGTCGATAAATCTAAAGTACCTTGGTGGGTATCAAACTTAATTGTCCCTCTTGTAAATTTAACACTAGCCTTATTGGTTTCGGCCTTGTTTATTTTTATTGCTGGGGAGAACCCCATTCAAGCTGTTAAGTTAATTATTTACGGATCTTTTGGTTATCTTGATGGGTTTGCTTACACTCTTTATTATACGACCAACTTTGTCTTTACGGGCTTGGCTTTTGCAGTCGCTTTTCACTGCCGCTTATTTAATATTGGCGGTGAAGGACAAGCTTACATAGGAGGACTAGGTGTTTTTCTAGTTGCTATTAATGTTAGTTTTTTACCTGTGCCCATCGTATGGCTTTTAGCGATTGCAGGCGCAGTGGTTTTTGGTGCTGCGTGGGCCTTTATACCAGCTTACCTTCAAGCCAAAAGAGGCAGTCACGTTGTTATTACAACAATCATGTTTAATTTTATTGCATCATCTTTAATGGTTTTTCTTTTAGTCGATGTCATCAGGGATATGAAACAAATGGGACCGCACACCGTTGCCCTTCCAAAAGAAATTTGGTTTCCAACCTTTAAAGAATTTGCCGCCTTGTTTGGTATTAAGATACGATACTCTCCTTTAAACATTTCTTTCTTGTTGGCTATAGCAGCATCTTTTTTTGTTTGGTTTTTGGTTTGGAAAACAAAATGGGGATATGAAATGCGTGCAGTTGGTCATAACACGCAAGCTGCTATTTATGCAGGTATCTCTCCCTATAAAAATATAATTATTGCAATGTGTATCTCTGGGGGATTAGCAGGTTTGCTGGGCATTAATGAAATTTTAGGGGTGCATCATAAAATTGTTGCAGGTTTTCCAGCTGGATATGGATTTACTGGTATTGCTGTTGCCTTAATGGGAAGAAATCATCCTATCGGTATTTTCCCCGCAGCGTTCTTGTTTGGTATTTTATATCAAGGTGGTTCTGAAGTTACTTTTGATATGCCAAATATTACCCGTTATATGTTTGTTGCTGTTCAAGGGGTTATAATTTTATTTAGCGGTGCTTTAGAAAATTTATTTAGACCACAAATTGAAAGTTTTTTTGTGAATACACTTAACAGAAAGGCAAAAATTTAATGGAATTTTTATTAGACATCGCCTCTCTTATTAATTCAACATTAAGAATTTCAACCCCATTAGTTTTTGCTGCAATGGCAGGTATATTTGCTGAACGATCAGGTGTC
>CACIRR010000036.1 GCA_902589095.1 uncultured Alphaproteobacteria bacterium
ATTTGATGTTTGCTATATTAAAAAAAATAGCAAATGATGGTGAAATTATAACAGGTTTAGGTGTTATAGAGATAATGCAAGATGGTTTTGGATTTTTACGCTCATCCGAATCAAATTATCTACCAGGGCCAGATGATATTTATGTTTCTCCTACACAAATTAAAAAATTCAGCCTTAGAACTGGTGATAGTGTCGAGGGTGAAATTAGAGCACCAAAACAAGGTGAAAGATATTTTGCTATAACTAAAATTAATACTATCAATGGAAAAAAAACGGATGATGTAAAAAACAGAATAAACTTTGAAGATCTTACCCCTTTATATCCTGAGTCGAGATTTAAACTAGAACAAGAAAAACCAATGCCTGATTTAACTGAGAGGATAATAGATATAATAGCACCTCTTGGTAAAGGGCAAAGACAACTAATTGTTGCACAACCGTTTACTGGAAAAACTATTATTATGCAGAAGATTGCAAATGCAGTAACTGCAAATAATCCTGAAACAAAGCTTATAGTATTGTTGATCGACGAAAGACCTGAAGAGGTTACTGATATGAAAAGGTCAGTAAAAGGTGAGGTAATTAGTTCAACGTTCGATGAGCCTGCATCAAGACACGTTCAAGTAGCAGAAATGGTTATTGAAAAAGCAAAGAGACTTGTGGAATATAAACATGATGTTGTTATTCTTTTAGACTCAATTACTAGATTAGGAAGGGCATATAATACTGTTGTGCCTTCAAGCGGTAAAGTTTTAACGGGTGGTGTTGATGCTAACGCACTTCAGAGACCTAAGAGATTTTTTGGTGCAGCTAGAAATGTAGAAAAAGGTGGGTCATTAACAATAATTGCAACCGCACTGATAGATACTGGAAGTAGAATGGATGAGGTAATTTTCGAGGAATTCAAAGGAACTGGCAATAGTGAAATGGTACTTGATAGAAAATTAAGTCAAAAAAGAACTTACCCCGCTTTTGATATTGGTAAATCAGGAACAAGAAAAGAAGAATTACTCCTTGATAAAGATGAATTGGGTAAAATATTCATCCTAAGAAAAATTTTAGCCCCAATGGGCTCCACAGAAGCAATGGAGTTTTTGCTTGAAAAAATGAAGGATACCAAAACAAATAACGAGTTCTTTCAAAGTATGGGAACAAAAAGCTCTTAAATCTTATTCTCAAATAAATAATTGAAATAGTAGACTAAAGTAAGCAATAGGTTTATTGCCCAAAAAAATGTCTAAATATTCAGATACAATATACGCCCTTTCCACACCTCCAGGTAAATCAGCAATAGCGGTAATTAGAGTTTCAGGAAAAAAAGTACTTAAAATTTTCAAGCAAATAACAAAAAAGAGTAAGATCACACCAAACAAAACTAATTTAGTATTTCTTAAAAACAATGATGCTCTAATAGATCAAGTACTCGTTATTTATTTTAAATCTCCAAACTCTTTTACAGGAGAGGATGTTTTAGAAATTAACTGCCACGGAGGTTTGGCTGTAATTGATAAAATTAATAAAACATTAGAAGATGTTGGTGCAAGGCTTGCAGAGCCTGGAGAGTTTACAAAAAGAGCTTTATTGAACAACAAAATAGACCTTGTAAAAACAGAGAGCATTTCTGATATAATTAATGCTGAGACAGAAAAACAAAGAGAGCTTGCAATTAAAAACATTTCTGGAGGATTAAGTGAGTTTACAAGAGAAATTAATAAAAAAATCACAACTAATTTAGCAAACTTAGAAACTTTGATTGATTTTTCTGATGAAGACTTACCAAAAAACGTGCTGAAAAAAATAAAAGAACAAAATAAGAACATAATAAAATATATTTCAAAGGAACTTAAAACGGCAGAGGCATCAAAGCCCATAAGAGAGGGATTACGAATAGGTATTGTTGGTAAACCAAACACCGGAAAATCGTCTTTCATAAATTATATATCAAAAAAAAATGTCTCAATTGTTACAAATATTCCTGGTACAACCACTGACTCCGTAACATCCTCCATTGACATAAAGGGCTTAAAATTTACATTTCATGACACCGCTGGTTTAAGGCGTCACAAAAATAAAATTGAAGAAATTGGAATTAAAAAAACTATTGAAATAATAGAAAACTCCGACTTAAATTTAGTTTTTTTAAACTCTGATGAAAAAAACAAATATAAACATATTTCAAACAAAATTTTTGTTAGATCGAAGTCCGACAAAAGAAAAAACAACAACAAAAAACAATCAATTTATGATATTTCTTCATTTACAGGTGCGGGTATTCCAAGGCTTTTAAACGAAATTCACAATAAAACTGCTAAGAAAACAGAAGAAATGCCAGTTCTTTCACGTGAAAGACACATAAAAATTATGAAAAATATCTTGGAAATCCTATCAGGCTTAGAATTTAAAGGAAATCTCGATATAGCGGCCTTTGAATATAGGGCTGCACTTAATCTTTGCATGGAAATTAATCAAAAGTTTGATATTGAAAAAATATTAGATATAATATTTAGAGATTTTTGTATTGGAAAATAATTTCACGTGAAAACAGAAAACAAAATAGAGGTTGTTGTTATTGGTGGTGGGCACGCAGGGGTTGAAGCTGCCTGTGCTTCTGCTAGAATGGGGGCGAAAGTATCCCTAATTACACATAAAATTGAAAAAATAGGCGAAATGTCATGTAACCCTGCTATTGGAGGGCTTGGAAAAGGACACCTTGTAAGAGAAATAGACGCTCTTGACGGTGTTATGGGTCGTGCAATTGATATGGGCGGCATTCAGTTTAGAATGCTTAATGAAAGCAGGGGCGCTGCTGTAAGAGGTCCAAGAGCTCAGGCAGACAGAAGCCTATACAAAAAAGCAATAATAGATATTGTAAAAAATCAGCAAAACCTTGAATTAGTAGAGGGTTCTGTAGAAGATTTAATTGTAAAAAAAGACAAGGTTGTAGGTGTTGAGCTTAGCAATGGAAAAAAAATTGCTTGCTCTTCCGTTGTTTTAACAACGGGAACTTTTTTAAGAGGAGTAATTAGGCTTGGAAAAAAAAGTACTCAGGCAGGAAGAGTTGGTGACAAGCCATCAATTGCCCTAGCAAAAAGAATTGAAAATCTAAAGTTTTCAATAGGCAGGCTTAAAACCGGAACACCACCAAGAATTCTAAAAAAATCTATAAATTTCAACAACTTAGAAAAACAACTCCCTGATAAAAACCCTAAGCCCTTTTCTTTTATCAACAAGCTTATCCACACACCTCAAATATCTTGTTTTATTACACACACCAACAAAAAAACCCATAAGATTATTTCTAATAATTTAGGTTTGTCACCTATGTACTCAGGCGCAATTAAATCTATGGGCGCCAGGTACTGTCCATCTATAGAAGACAAGGTGGTTAGATTTGCCAACAAAGAAAGCCATCAAATTTTTCTTGAGCCAGAAGGGATTGATAGTGACATCATTTATCCAAATGGAATTTCATCATCTCTCCCTGAAAACGTCCAAGAACAATTTGTTAGGTCAATTAAAGGATTGGAAAAAGCAGTAATTACACAACCTGCTTATGCAATAGAATATGATTATGTTGACCCAAGGGAGTTGTTTCACACTCTTGAAACCAAAAAAATTAAAAACCTTTATTTTGCAGGCCAAATAAACGGTACCACCGGCTATGAGGAAGCTGCAGCACAAGGTATAGTTGCTGGAATAAATGCAGCACTAAAAACCACCTCCAAAAAAGAGTTTATAATAGATAGGTCTCAAGGCTACATAGGTGTGCTAATTGATGATTTGGTTACAAAGGGCACCAAAGAGCCATATAGAATGTTTACTTCTAGGTCCGAGTACCGACTTTTGCTTAGATCTGATAATGCTGACCAAAGGTTAACACCAATTGGTATAGAAATTGGGTGTGTTGAAAAACCTAGAGAAAAAATTTTTATGAAAAAAGTAGCTAATATAAAAAGAGGCTTCAAAATAACTAAAGGCCTTATCTTTACGCCTAGTCAATTACAAAAAAACAACATTAAAATCAAACTAGACGGAAGGAAAAGATCAGTTTTCGAGCTTCTATCATACAAAAGTTTAAATTTTGAAAAACTAGAAAAAATTTGGCCAGAGTTAAAAAGCCTAGACGCTGACACAAAGGAACAAATTGAAATTGAATCGACTTACTCAAATTACCTTTCAAGACAGAGGGCCGATATAGAAGACTTTAAAAAAGAGGAGGGCTTAAAAATACCAAAGATTATCGAGTATAAGAAAGTTGGAAGCTTATCAAATGAAATTATAGAAAAACTAACAAAAACAAAACCACCAACCCTTGGTGCGGCCTCAAGAATTTCAGGAATAACCCCAGCAGCCATAATTGCTATAATGCGCTATATAAAAAAAACAAATAATCAAAAAGCAGCCTAGTGTGGAGAAAAAAGAAGTTATAAAAATATTTTCTCTAACCGCAACACAATCAAAAAAGATTGATAAATATGTTTTTGAGCTACTTGAGTTTAATAGACACACAAACCTTATTGGAAAATCTACCTTAAAAAACATATGGGAAAGACATATCGCAGACTCTCTTCAGTTATCTTTTTTTATTGAGAAAAAAAACATAAAAATTTTTGATTTAGGAACAGGGGGAGGGCTTCCTGGAATTCCTTTATCAATCCTTGGCTATCAAAATGTCTTTATGGTTGACTCTGTTGGAAAAAAAATTGACTTTATAAGAGATATTATCAAGAAGCTTTCTCTTTCTGCAAAAACAGAAAAGAAAAGAATAGAAAATCTTAACATTGGTAAAGCCGACATGATAGTTTCAAGAGCGTTGGCCCCACTTAACAAACTTCTTTCTTATTCACTTTTCCTATCAAATAAAAACACAACATGTCTTTTTTTAAAAGGAAGAAGTGTTTATAACGAAATAGAGATGGCAAAAAAAAATTTCTATTTCAATTACGAAACTTTTAAGAGTATTAGTTCTGAAGAAGGGTGTATCTTAAAAATTTCAAACCTTAATTTAAAAAAAAAATGACCAAAATAATTTCTATAGCAAATCAAAAAGGAGGGGTTGGGAAAACCACAACAACAATTAATCTTGCAACATCCCTCTCTGCTATTAACAAAAAAGTGTTAATAATTGATGCTGATCCTCAAGGAAACGCAAGCACAGGGCTGGGCATACCTTACGAAGATAGGTCGCCCAACCTTTATGAACTTATTATAGACAGAGAGTTAGACCCAAGCGCAATCAAAGAAACACAGGTTCCTAATTTAAAAATTATAACAAGTAACACTAATTTAGCAGCAGCTGAAGTAGAGCTTGCTAATGTTGAAAAAAGAGAGTTCGTTTTGGAGGAAATACTAAACAAAACAAAAAATTTTGACTTTATTATAATTGATTGCCCTCCCGCTCTTGGTTTTTTAACAATAAACTCTCTTGTTGCATCCAGTTCTGTTATTGTGCCACTACAATCTGAGTTTTTTGCTCTTGAGGGCATATCCTCTTTAATGAACACTATTCAGCTTATTAAAGAGAACTACAATTCTAAACTTAATGTAGAAGGAATACTTTTAACAATGGTTGATAAAAGAAACTCCCTAAGCTCTTTGGTCGAAAAAGATGTAAGGGAGCATTTTGGAGAAATTGTTTATACAACAACCATTCCAAGAAATGTCAAAATATCTGAGGCGCCTAGCCACGGCAAGCCAGCCTTAATATATGATGTTAATTGTTCTGGATCTATGGCATATATAGGGCTTGCCAAAGAAATAATAAACAAACAAGGTCAGTAAATGAGCAAAGAAAACAACAAACTAGGAATGGGTCTGGGAGCATTGCTTGGCTCATCAAACATTAACAAAAGAAGTGTTAATAAAATAGATATTTCAAAAATTTTACCAAATAAACATCAGCCTCGAAAAAATTTTGATGAAAAAGAGGTTCAAGAATTATCAAACTCAATAAAAAACCAAGGCCTAATTCAACCAATAATAGTCAGGGAGAATGGCAATGATGAATTTGAAATAATTGCAGGAGAAAGGCGTTGGAGGGCCTGCCAATTAGCAGGGCTTCACTCTGTGGATTGTGTTGTTCTAGATGCTTCTGAAGATAAGGTTTTTGAGCTTGCATTAATTGAAAATGTTCAAAGAGAAGACCTAAATGTCGTTGAAGAAGCAAAAGCTTATAAAAAACTTATTGAAACAAACAACATAAAAACAGAAGAACTTTCAAAAAAACTAGGCAAAAGCTCTAGCCACATATCTAATCTTATAAGAATACTTGAGCTTGATGAGGAAATTCACAACATGATTATTTCAAAAAAAATTTCAATGGGCCATGCTAGAGCATTAATAGGTGTTCCAGACGCTGTCGCTAAAGCAAGAGAAATTATTGAAAAAAAACTAAGCGTAAGAGATGTTGAAAAATCTACATCCAAATACAAACAAGTTAGAAAAAAACAAACCCAAAAAGATCCCAATATTTTAGATCTTGAAAAAGAGCTTTCTGACAAAATTGGCCTCAAAACGTCAATACATTTTAATGAAAACGGCTCTTCTGGATCACTAACTCTTTTTTATTCAGACTTAAACCAACTAGACGATGTCATGAAAAGGCTTAAGAAATAATTTTTTTATAATTCAAGACAAACCTAAAGAAAAGGGCCTTATAAAGACCCGGGTTTTTTCTTACAAGTTTCTCAGTTTTCTGTATCAAAGAAGATAACAGCGTCTTTTTGTTTTCACTTAAACGTCTAAACAAACTCAACAGCCCTTCTTTTTCCCTAAATAGATATTTTGGAATTTTATTATCTAATTCTTGTACGCTTTTAGAGGCAAGCATAAGCAAGGAATAAGTTTTGAAATATGAAAAATAACTATAAAAATCTGACAAGGAGTTAATAGATGAATTTAAAAAAGGTACGATTTTTTCTTTGTTGAGATTAATTTTAAAATAAAGCTTGTTTGCCTCAGTTGATTTTTCTGGACTTAGAGCCGTTGTAAGCTCAGCTACATCATTTATGTTGTTCAACAACAAAATCTTGTCTAGCTCTTTGTTCAAGATTGAAAACCTATTGTCCAGAAGATCTAACAAAAACCAGTAAACATTATTTTCAAGAGAAAGGCCATGTTTTTTAATAAATGAATTTAGTATTATTCTTTTTTTATTTTGATCCAATTCGTAACACTCTAACAAGGCCCTCTTTTTTGAATTGGAAAAAAACTCTTTTACCGCTTTATTTTTTTGTGATGTTTTTTCATAAAAAACAAATACATCCTCACCAAATTCAATTTCTTCAACCTCTTTATTACCTATATATTTATTACAAACAAAGACATGCTTATTGTTAGTCTCAAACAAATCAGGAAACACATCTTTATTTTCGTTAAGATTTTTTCTTGCATAGCCATTTTTAGCAAAATTGCTTACTAATAAATTTAATAATGAGTAAATGTAATTCTCATCATTTCCAGAAATAAATATACTTTTGTATTTTAGACAAGACTCTTCATTTTCAATAAAACTCTCTGGACTAATTTTCATTTAAACATTTTTGCGATTTAAGCGCACTATTAGCAAAATTTATAAAACTATTTAAATTTTCAGAGATGGTTTCTTTTAATAGATTTTCAAAAAGAACATCGCTTGCAAAATTATAACCTGATGACTTGGGCGTAAAAGAAAAGTTAGAAGTTTGGCTGTTTAAGATATTGGTGCATTTTTTTTCGACATCATTCAAACTGTAATTAATTATAATTTTATAATCAATTTTTTTTGCAACTTGGTTTTCGTCAACTGATCTTTTGATTTGTTTTTGAGTTGCTTCCGCGGTTAGCAAAAATCTATTATCAGATGCCTCTCCTAATTTAATAAAAAAAACCTCTTTTAAAACTGGATTATCCCAACCGCTTAAATAAACAGCAGTCTTATTTTTTAAAAAATCAGTATCCACAACATCATCAAGCAAAAAATTAATGTTTGTGCAAGACGCAAGTGAAAAAAAAATTAAAATAAAGACAAAAACAAATCTCATTTAACAACTATATTTAATATTTTTTTTGGGATGTATATAGTTTTAATAACAGTTTTTTGTTTTAGAATCTTTTCTACAGCGCTTAAACTTTTTGCCTTTTTAGTTAAACTTTCTTCCCCCTCTTCTTTTTTTACAGAAACCAGCCCTTTTAACTTACCATTAACCTGAATTGGAAGCTCATAACCCTCATCATGATCATCATTTGTTAATTCGGGCCAGCTGGTATTCGCACAAAACCCGTCATTTCCAAGCATTTCCCAGATTTCTTCACTTAAGTGAGGTGTAAATGGTTGTAAAACGATACATAAATTATCAAGGGTTTTTTTTATATCTTCTTCAGAGATTTTTTTTTGGTCCATAAGTTTATTCAGCTCGTTCACATACTCATAAATATTTGCAACAGACTTATTAAAGTGAAACCTTTCTATATTCTCAGAAATACTAACCATAAGCTTATTAAAAACTCCTACTGTTGAAGAGCCACCAACGTTTTTATAGTTTTTTGCCTTAATGCACGTGTCCCAAATTTTATTAATAAACTTGTAAGAGGAAGCGACGCCTACATCAGTCCATTCTAAATCTCTTTCAGGTGGAGAATCAGACAGCATAAACCACCTTGCTGTATCTGCCCCATACGTATCAATAATAGAAGATGGGTTTACAACATTTTTTTTGGACTTACTCATTTTTTCAATTTTTCCAACCTCAACCTTTTCGTTCTTGGTATCAAAATAACCGTTTTTGTTTTCTATAATTTTACTAGGCTCAATCCACTCCCCAGTTTTATTTTTAAATGTCTTGTGTGTAACCATTCCTTGCGTGAACAAACCTTTGAAAGGCTCATTAATATTTAGATATCCCAGGTCTCTAAGTGCTTTTGTGAAAAACCTAGAATACAAAAGGTGAAGAATTGCGTGTTCTATTCCGCCAATATATTGATCAACAGGAAGCCAATAATCAACATCTTCTTTTAAAAACGGTTTGTCTAAGCGGGGGTTACAGTAGCGCAAAAAATACCAAGATGACTCAAAAAAAGTATCAAAAGTGTCTGTTTCCCTAATAGCTTTCATTCCTGTTTGTGGACACACAATATTCTTCCACTCATCAACCTCTTCTTTTGTTGGGCCCGAGCTGTTCTTACTTAGAACTGGAAGCAAAACAGGCAGGTCTTTTTCTTCTACAGGAATTATTTCTCCATCCTCTCTATACATAATAGGAATTGGACACCCCCAATAACGCTGCCTTGAAACACCCCAATCACGTAACTTGTAGTTTGTTTTTTTATTTCCAACACCTTTCTGCTCTAGTCTGTTTAAAACTTCTTTTTTTGCACGCTCACTATCCAGCCCATTTAGAAAGTCAGAATTTATCATTGTGCCACTCTCTAAAATTGCCTCATTTTTTAATTTAAAATTCTCTTTCGTGTTTTTGTTTTTTACAACCTGAATTACATCCAAATTGTATTTTAACGCAAAATCTAAATCTCTTTGATCGTGTGCGGGGCACCCAAATATAGCTCCCAGACCGTATTCCATTAGAACAAAATTGGCTATAAAAACTGGAAGTTTTTTTTCTAAAAAAGGATGTTGAACAAAAATGTTAGTATTGTATCCAACCTTTGTTTTTTCCGAGTCAACTTTTTTGATCTGATCACTAAATTTTTTTGCATCATTGTCTTTTTCAAAAATTCTTTTTGAAATTTCATGCTCAGGTGAGATTGCTATGAAGGTTGCTCCAAAAATTGTATCAGGCCTAGTTGTGTAAACCTTTATAAAATTTTCCTTTAAAATATTATTTCCTGTTACAGAAAAAGATATTTCTGCGCCTTCAGATTTGCCAATCCAGTTAGATTGCATGATTTTTACCTTTTGGGGCCACATTTCCAATGAGTCTAAATCTGATAAAAGCTCTTCTGAATAGCTACTTGTTTTTAAAAACCACTGAGACAAATTTTTTTTCTCCACAAGAGCGCCTGATCTCCAACCCCTTCCATCAATTACTTGTTCATTGGCTAATACGGTATTATCTATAGGATCCCAATTAACCTCAGACATTTTTTTATACGCTAGTCCACTTTTATACATATCAATAAAAAAAAGCTGCTCATGTTTGTAGTATCCAGGATGACATGTGGCCAACTCTTTGTCCCAGTCTATTGACAGCCCTATAGATTTTAGTTGGCCTCGCATATACTTAATGTTGGAGTATGTCCAATCCTCAGGGTTCTTTTTTTCAGTTATAGCAGCATTTTCTGCTGGCAGACCAAAAGCATCCCAACCCATAGGGTGGAAGACATTATAACCTCTCATTTTCTTATATCTCGCAACCACATCACCAAGTGTGTAATTTCTAACATGTCCCATGTGGATCTTTCCCGAAGGATACGGAAACATCTCTAACACATAATATTTTTTTTTGTTTTCAGTTTTTTTTACTTTGAATATGCCAGCGTCTTGCCATCTTTTTTGCCATTTTGACTCGGCTATTTTGTGATTGTATCTTTCAGACACTTTAGGAGTTTTTAAGTTTTAGTTTTTTGGCTTTATTTAGTATGGCGTTCTCAAGACTAATGTTGTCTTGATTTTTTGTTTTAACACCAATCCATTTATTGTTTTTATAAACTTCACAAAATGAAGCAACTCTTAAGTTTTGCGTTTTTAATTCTGAGCCTTTAATAAAAACGTTTATTTTACATCTTTCATTTTCATTTGTTTCGGAGCTATACCAATCTGTAAAAATAGTCCCCCCAAAAGGATCTGCAGAGCTAAGAGGAATAAAGCTTAGAGTTTCTAGGCTCGCTGACCACAAATAAGGATTAATTGGCATACCCACAGTCGCAAAACCACTTCCGGAATCTTCTTCATTTTCATTGCCAAAAAAAGCCAAACCATCATTTCCAAAAAGACCACCGCCCGTAGATAGTCTCGTTTCGGCATCTCGCAAAGCAAAATCTTTGTTTGATGCTGTGTTAATGGCAGTGCCAGAGCGGTTAATTATCTCACCTGTTGTCTGCGCC
>CACIRR010000037.1 GCA_902589095.1 uncultured Alphaproteobacteria bacterium
TCAATATTAGTGAATTTTTTTACAAACTTTGGTTTTTTTATTTTGGAATTAAAATTTAAAATATCATCAATCACCAAAACTTGTCCATCGCAATATTTTGAAGAACCAATTCCAATAGTAGGTATGGATAATAAGTTTGTAATTTTGTTTGCTACTTTTTCATTAATACATTCTAGCACAATAAATTTTGAACCTGCCTTCTCAAGTTCAGTTGCTAAATATAATAATTTATCCGCATCTTTAGATTCCTTGCCAACACTTTTAATTTTTTTAAAATCTGAAAATTTTTGTGGGGTTACTCCTATATGAGATACGACTTTGATTTTATTATCTGATAAATATTTTACTATCTCAATATTTTTTTTATCTGTTTCGATTTTAAGATAATCAGCTTTTGTGAAAGCAATTAATTCTTTTGCATTTTTTAAAGCCTCTTTTTTATTTCTATAGGTTTTGTAAGGCATATCAATAATACTCATTGAATATTTTGTATTTCTAACCACTGCCTTTCCATGATTTTTCATCATTTCAAGTGTAACACCTCTTGTATTTTTCATTCCATATAAAGTTGTGCCAAGCGAGTCACCAACTAATATTAAATCTACTTTACCATCTAATAAATTTGCGATAGGCTTCGAGTAAGCAGTCAGGCAAGTAATAGGGGATTTGGTTTTTTTTAATAATAAATTTTTATAATTAACTTTAGACATTTAAACGGAACGAGTAATTCCACCATCAACACGAATGTTCTGTCCAGTAATATACGCTCCACCCTCAGATGCTAACATTTCAATAACAGATGAAACTTCACTCACCTTACCATATCGTTTAAGCGGTATGCGTTTTATGAACTCTTCTTTTTCAGGCAAGCTATCTATAAAACCAGGTAAAATATTATTCATTCTGATATTATATTCTGCATATTTATCTGAATAAAGTTTTGTAAAACTAGCCAGACCTGATCTAAATACCCCTGATGTTGGAAATGATTTCTCAGGTTCAAAGGTGGCAAAAGTAGAAATGTTTATTATAGAACCATTCTTCTGTTTTTTCATTATTGGTGTAACTATTCTTGATGATCGAATAACATTTAAAAGATATACCTCCATACCCTTAATCCAATCTTCATCTTTTAATTCTAAAATATCTCCTTTGGGTCCATGCCCAGCACTGTTTACAAGAACATCTACTTTGTTAAATTTACTCAAAACTTTCTCAAAAAATATTTCAATATCCTTGGTTATTAAGTTTGAGCCAGTAAAACCAAATCCACCCAATTCTCTAGCTAATTCTTCACCTTTTCCAGATGAAGACATAATTCCAATATCATAACCTTTTAATGATAAATGTTTTGCTGCGTCAGCACCCATCCCAGTGCCCGCAGCAATAAATACAGCTGTTTTTTTCATTTTATGCTTTTATCATATTAACTATCAACATATCCACTAACAAAAAAGTTCTTACCTTAGACAGAAATTAATTTTCTTTCAGCCAAAGGTTTTTCTTTAACAGGTAAATGAATTATTGCAGAGAATGCTCCTACCCCTATTCCAACCCACCATACAATGTCATAACTTCCATAGATATCATAAAATAAACCACCTAACCATACACCAACAAATGAACCAATTTGATGAGATAAAAAAACTATGCCATATAAGGTGCCCATAAATTTTAATCCATATATGTATCCTATTATTCCGGAAGTTAGTGGAACTGTCGCAAGCCACAAAGATCCCATCACTATTGAAAACACAACCACAGACGTAGGTGTAATTGGCAACATTATAAATGCAATTGCAGCAATTGTGCGTCCTGAATAAATAATGGATAATAAATATTTTTTTGTATAATACTTTCCCATTGCACCTGCTGTAATTGAACCAATAATATTAAATAGTCCAATTAAAGCTATTGATAATGCTCCTAAAGATGCAACAGAATTACAAACAAAACTAATTAGGCTGCCTTGTATAATTGGACTGCTTGCTTCTGCAATGAAAGCTGGAAAATGAGCTGTGATGAAAGCTAATTGAAAACCACATGAAAAAAAACCTAAAAAAAGCATAGTATAAGTTGGATCTTTGAAAGCATCTTTGAGAGCGTCACTAAGATTTGATTCTACTTCTTTTTTTGATATCTTTGGTTCAGATTTTAAAAGAGGTACTAATACAATTGTTAAAATACTAATTATTGCAAAAACAACAAAAACCGACGACCAAGGCATAATATCTAGAAGTCCCGCAGCAAATGGTGGTCCTATCACTTGTCCTGCTGAGCCTGCTGCTGTAGTAATACCTAAGGCTAGAGATCTTTTTTCAGGTGAAGCAGTTCTTCCAACTACTGCTAGTATTGGGCCAAAACCACTACCAGCAATTCCAAAACCGATTAAAATATTGAGAAATTGATGTGCTTCAGGAGAGGATGCTGAGCTACTTATAAAAACTCCAACTGCATACAAAATCAATCCTAGAGTTATAGCCCTTCTATCTCCAAATTTTTCTGCAAAAGCACTAAAGAGAGGTGTTCCAATTCCCCAGGCTAAATTTTGTATAGCTATTGCCATTGAAAACTCTGATCTAGCCCATAAGAACTCTTCTGCTATTGGTATTTGAAAAAGACCAAAGGTAGAGCGTATAGCAAAACTAATCAGTAAAATTAAACTTCCACCAATTAGTACGGGTGTAAAAATACTTGTATTTTTCTCGTTCATAAAAATTAGAATGATGAACCTAGCAGTTTAAGAGAACTAATCTATTAAAAAATTAAGCTCTTTGAACAATCTGTTGTTTTTCTGATTCTTCTTTTTCAGGTATTACGTAGGCTACTGCACAATGATCAATGCAATAGGGTTTATCTTCAAATCTTTCTTTTCCACAAAATTTGAAATCAGACTCATCTGGATGACCTTCAGGCCATTCACACCCTCTCTTGACATTTTTAGCAAATAAGTTTTTTACTACTGGTTGAAAAGTTTGTTGATGAACTAGATTTTCTTTAACTTCATCTTTTTTAACTTCAAAATTAAGTTTAGGAATTATGGGCGATCTTGCTTTTTTTCTATCAGGTTTTACCGCTGTTCGTCTTATTGGAGATGGCCTTCTTTCAAGTCCAATCCTATGTGCTTTTCCAACAACAGCATTTTTTGTAAAACCAAGAAGCTTTCCTATTTGTGCAGTAGGGAGTCCCTGATCCCATAATTCTCTTAATTTTGAAACGTTGTTGTCATCCCAAGGCATAATTTATCCTTTTAAATTATCTACATATAGTAGTATTTAGCAACACTATTATACTAAATATATAACTGCTAAAAGAAAAAACTGGGATTTTTTATGGAAAACCAATAAATAACATGTATTTTTTAATATAATTCATCTGAAATAATGAAAAATCTTAGTAATTATAAAGTAATAGCTAAAAAGGTATTGTTTAGAGCTGACTTAAATGTCCCTGTTTTGAATGGGGTAATTACTGACTCATCAAGAATTTTAGCGATTAAATCATCTATAGAAACCCTCATCAAAAATAAAAATAAGATTTTTATATTAGCTCATTTTGGAAGACCTAAGGGAGAAGTTATAGAAAAGTATTCTTTACAATTTATCCTTTCTTCTCTGGCAGAAATTCTTGAAGTTGAAAAGATTCATTTTTTAAAAAACCTTCAAGAGGAAAATATAAGTAAAAAAATTCATGAAATGAAATCAGGTGAAGTCTGCCTCATCGAAAATATTAGATTTGAAAAAGGAGAAGAAAAAATAGATTGGGATTTTGCAAAAAATGTTAGCTGTTTATTTGATGTTTATGTAAACGATGCTTTTTCTGCTTCTCACAGAAATCACACTTCAATTATAGGTTTTGCAAAATATATCCCAGCTGTTGCTGGAAATCACTTAATTAAAGAAATAGAAAACATAAACAAATTTTTAGAAAATTCAAAAAAACCAAATTTAGCTATTGTTGGAGGTTCAAAGATCTCGACCAAAATTAACCTGTTAAACAATTTGATACAACAGTTTAACTGTATTGTTATTGGTGGGGCCATGGCTAATACATTTTTATTATCAAAAAATATAACGGTAGGTAAATCATTAGTAGAACAAGATTTAGTTGAAGTGGCAAAAGACATTCAAACAAAAGCGTCACAGTTAAATTGTAAATTAATACTTCCACTGGATGTTATTTGTGGAAAAAGTATTGAAGATAGAGAACCAATAGAGTTGGATATAAATGATATTGCAAAAAACTATATGATTTTAGATCTAGGAACAAAAACTACTGCTTTAATTAATCAAGAAATTAAGAATTCAAAAATGGTTCTGTGGAATGGGCCTGTTGGAGCTTTTGAATATAAATCATATGAAATGGCAACAAATGAAATTGCTCTAAACATCAAACAAAATGTAAAGCAATTTGGTATTAATGCTCTTGCTGGTGGAGGAGATACTGTTTCTGCAATAAAAAATGCAAATGCTGAAGATGGTTTTGATTATATCTCTAACGCAGGAGGTGCTTTTTTAGAATGGTTGGAGGGCAATCAATCTCCAGGAGTTATAGCGTTAAGAGAAAATAATTTAATTTAATCATCAATTTGATGTTTTTTTATTAATGGAAATTGAGTCATTGTAAAAATAAAAGTAATTGGTAAAATTCCAAAAACTTTAAAATTTACCCATATATCTGTTGTCTGTGTTCTCCAAATAATTTCATTTAGGATTGCAAGCGCAATAAAAAAACCTATCCAGCGGTAAGTTAATATTCTCCAACCTTCCTCCTCAAGTCGTAGTGCTGCACCAAGTAAAATTTTAAGCAAAGGTTTTTTTACAAGTATACCGCCATAGAGAATTATTGCAAAAATTAAATTGATTATAGTTGGTTTCATTTTGATGAAAACTTCATTATCAAAATAAATTGTTAAGCCCCCAAAAATTAAAACAATTCCAGCTCCAACTGTTGGCATAATAGGTATTTTTTTTTCTAAAATGTATGAAAATATAACAGCAATTACAGTTGCAATCATAAGAGGTAATATTGATGCTTGCAAACCACTCCTTGTATAGAATATAAAAAATACAGCCAATGGCCCTATATCAATTAAAATTTTATAGATTGATTTCATGTTACGCTTCCAAATTTAATATTGATCTTGAAAAGTTTTTAGCACTAAAGCTTATTAAGTCTTCAGGTTTTTCTCCAAGACCGATATAACTTATAGGTATTTCGTATTTATTTGCAATTGAAATTAAGGCCCCACCTTTGGCAGTACCATCTAATTTTGTAATTATTATACTTGTGACATCTAATTCTTTACCAAATATATCAACTTGTTTGATCATATTTGATCCATTGGTCCCATCTAAAACTAGAATTGTTTCAATTTTAGTTTTGTCATTAATCTTTGAGACAACATTTTTTAACTTAATTAATTGATTTACTAAATTTGTATTATTGGATAATCTTCCTGCTGTATCAATGATTAAATAATCAAAACCTTCTTTATTAAATTTTTCAGTAGCTTGAAAAGCAACACTGGCAGGATCTTGATTGATATTTCCTGAAAAAAAATCACTTTTGCTTTTATCTGCCCAACTTTTTAATTGATCAATCGCTGCTGCCCTAAATGTATCACAGGCAGCAATTAAGATTTTATTCTCATCTCTTATTTGACTTACAATTTTTCCTATAGTTGTTGTTTTTCCACTTCCATTAACACCTACAAAAATTAAAATTTTTGGAGTTTGATCATTTTCTACAAATATTTCTCTCTCTTTAGGTTGAAGTATAACTTCAATTTCTTTTGCTAATGTTTCAAGAACCACATTTGTTATATCCTGTTCTGATGCTTTAACTTTACGAACTGAATTTATTAATTTTTCCACTACATCTAAACTTATATCAGCAGAGATTAAAACAGACTCCAATTCTTCTAGAGTTTGGCTATCAACTTTATTTGCTCCATCACTTATATCAGAAGTTCTTAAACCTAGAGAAAGAACTGACTGGACTGCCTTTTCAATTAAATTACTGTCCTCAATCATATTAAAACTATATTTAAGCATCATTGCAAAGCTCATAATCATCGCTAGAGGATTTGCTTTACCTTCTCCAGCTATATCTGGAGCACTTCCATGAACAGGTTCATACATTGCTGATCTCGAACCATTTTCTGATAATGGTCCTAATGAAGCAGAAGGTAGCATACCAAGCGATCCAGTTAACATTGCTGCTATGTCACTTAAAAGATCTCCAAATAAATTATCTGTTAAAATAACATCAAACTGTTTTGGGTTCCTAACAAGTTGCATAGCGCAGTTGTCAGCTAACATGTGATGTAATTCGACATCTTGAAATTCATTTTGATGAAGATGTGAAACAATTTTTTTCCAAAACATTCCAGTTTCCATTACATTAGATTTTTCAACTGAAGTTACTTTATTATTTCTAAGTCTAGCTAAATCAAATGCCACACGTGTTATTCTTGAAACTTCTGAAGTAGTATAACTTTGCGTATCAATGGCTTTTTCTTCACTATCATTGACCTTTGATATACCTCTCGGTTGACCAAAATAAACTCCACTAGTCAACTCTCTCAGGATAAGAATATCTAAACCTTTGACAATATTTAGTTTTAAAGGAGATGAGTCTGCAAGTGCATCAAAAACTACTGCTGGCCTTAAGTTTGCGAATAAGTCGAGCTCTTTTCTCAACCTTAGTAATGCAGCTTCCGGGCGTTTTTCTCTTTCCACATCGTCCCATTTTGGACCACCTACTGCTCCAAATAAGACTGCATCTGAGTCTAAAGCCTCTTGCATAGTCTCATCGCTTATAGAATCTCCTTCTTTATCGTATGCTGTGCCACCAACTAGTCTCTCAGAAATATCAAATGACATAGACCGAGTTTTAGATAACCAATCTATTATATTTAAAACTTCATGCATGACTTCATTGCCAATGCCGTCTCCAGGCAAGACTAATATTTTTTTATTACTCATTTAAATAATCCAGGGATGTGTGTTTTTTAAAGAAGCTTCATATTGATCAATTTTTTCTTTCTTTTGAAGAGTTAAACCAATATCATCTAAACCTTCAAGTAAACATTTTTTCCTAAACGGATCAATTTGAAACTCAATCGTATTTCCATCTTCTAAAACAATTAATTGATCTTTAAGATTTATAGTTAATTGTTTTTTTTGATTTGCTTGTTCCATCAAAACATCGACTGTTTTTTGATCAAGACGAATTGGAAGAATTCCATTTTTAAAACAATTATTATAAAATATATCAGCAAAACTTGGAGCTATGATGCATTTAAATCCGAAGTCTAGGAGTGACCAGGGCGCATGCTCTCTGCTTGATCCACAACCAAAATTATCTCCAGCGACTAAAATAGAGGCTTGTTTGTATGGATCCCAATTTAACACAAAATCATTTTTTATATTACCTTGAATATCATATCGAAGTTCATGAAAAAGATTTTTCCCAAGACCGGAGCGTTTAATTGTTTTTAAAAACTGTTTGGGAATAATCATATCAGTATCAACATTGATCATTTCTAAAGGAGCAGCAATGCCTTTTAAAAGTTCAAATTTTTCCATTATAAATCACTTTCTTGTGCAAAAGTTCCCTTGATGGCTGATGCTGCTGCAACTACTGGACTCACTAAATGCGTTCTTCCTTCTCTGCCCTGTCTTCCCTCAAAATTTCTATTTGAAGTTGATGCACATCTTTCCTTAGGTTTCAATTGATCAGGGTTCATAGCTAAACACATTGAGCAACCAGGCTCTCTCCAATCAAAACCAGCTTCAATAAAAATTTTATCTAATCCTTCAACTTCTGCTTGTTCTTTTACCAGACCTGAGCCAGGAACTATCATAGCCTCAACAGATACTTTTTTCCCTTCAACTACTCTTGCAACCTCTCTTAGATCTTCAATTCTTCCATTCGTACAAGAGCCAATAAATACTTTATCAATTTTTATTTTTTCAATCTCTTGGTTAGGCTCTAAACCCATATATTCAAGTGAACGCTCAACTGCTTTCCTTCTATTAGAGTCTTTTATAATCTCAGGGTTTGGGACTTTGCCATTAATAGGAGCAACGTCTTGAGGGCTAGTTCCCCATGTTATTTGAGGGGTAATATCTTCAGCATTTATGTTTATTTCTTTATCGTAACTTGCATTTTCATCTGAGGGCAAAGATTTCCAAAAAGCTAATGCTTTATCCCAATCCTCACCTTTTGGAGCATATGGTCTACCTTTAATATAATTAAAAGTTTTTTCATCTGGAGCAATTAATCCTGCTCTAGCTCCAGCTTCAATGCTCATATTACAAATAGTCATTCTGCCTTCCATGCTTAATGACTGGATTGCTTCACCAGTATATTCAATTACGTAGCCTGTTCCTCCTGCTGTACCAATAACACCTATTATATGAAGAATAATATCTTTTGCTGTAACACCCGATTTTAAATTGCCATTGACTGATATCTTCATGTTTTTTGCAGGTTGTTGAATAAGAGTCTGACTAGCTAAAACATGCTCAACTTCACTAGTTCCTATTCCAAAAGCAAGTGCACCAAATGCTCCATGAGTTGCTGTGTGACTATCTCCACACACTATTGTCATACCAGGTTGAGTTATTCCTTGTTCTGGCCCAACAATATGAACTATTCCTTGTCTCTTATCTAATAAGGGAAAAAGTGTTACTCCAAACTCTTTACAGTTGTTCTCAAGTGTTTCTACTTGAATTCTGCTTTCCTCATTGTCAATTCCTTTGGAACGATCAGAGGTTGGAACGTTATGATCAGCTACCGCAAAGGTACTTTCTGGACGATGAACTTTTCTATTATTATTTCTTAATCCTTCGAAAGCTTGGGGACTCGTAACTTCATGAACTAAATGACGATCAATATAAATCAGACATGTGCCATCATCTTGGCTATTAACAAGATGGTGTGACCAGATTTTATCGAATAGAGTTTTAGGACTTGGATGACTCATCCGTATTTTTTTTGTCCTCTTCAACAACCTCATTTACTTCTGCTGGTGCTTCTGCTGGTGCTTCTGCTTCTGCTGGTGCTTCTGCTTCTGCTGGTGCTTCTGCTTCTAGTGGTACATCGGTTTGTTGATCTTCATTTGTTTTAGTTTCCTCAGGAATAGCCTCCTCAATAATTGCGTATTGATCCGCCTCATCTCCCCTGTCTCGGTCTGCTATACGTGCGCTCTTACCTGTTCTATCTCTTAGATAATATAGTTTAGCTCTTCTTACATCACCCTTACGAACAACTTCAATTTTTTCTATAATTGGGCTAAATAGAGGAAATACTCTTTCCACGCCCTCACCATGAGATAACTTTCTAACAGTAAAGTTAGAATTTACAGAATTGTTTTTTCTGGCAATACACATTCCCTCAAAAGCTTGAAGTCTTGATTTATCACCCTCTGTAATTCTTATTGTGACTTTTAGAGTATCTCCAGGACGAAAAGTAGGGATACGTTTTTTTCCAGTTAATTTTTCAATTTGCTTTTTTTCAAACGCTTCCAATAAGTTACTCATATTTTAATCCTGTTTTTTTTCTTTTTTATTAAACAAATCGGGTCGAATATTTTTTGTTTTTTCAACTGACTTGTTATGTCTCCATGTTTTAATATTTCCATGATGCCCCGATGTTAATACTTCTGGTACATCATGTTTTTTTCCCAGAGAGTCCTCCCAGGACTTTGGTCTGGTATAATGAGGATACTCTAGAAGATTATTAGAAAAACTCTCTTCTAATAAACTTTTCGGATGCCCTAATACTCCAGGAATGAGACGAATACAACCTTCAAGTAACACTTGTGCCGCAATCTCTCCACCAGCAAGAACATAATCCCCGATACTAATCTCTTCAAAACCTAAAACATCAATAGCTCTTTGATCTACACCTTCAAAACGGCCACAGAGAATAGTTATTTTCTCCATTTTTGCTAAATTTCCTAATTTTTCTTGATTTAATGGCGCCCCTGAGGGGGTAAGAAATATTTTTGTTGATTTGATATTATGTGTTTTAGGAATAGAATTTAGAGCTTTTTCGACTACATCGGGTCTTAGAACCATTCCTGGGCCCCCTCCAAAAGGCTCATCGTCTATACTCATTCGTTCATCAATTCCAAATTGATGGAGGTCAATAGTTGATATTTTGAAAATATTTTCTTTTAGAGCTTTTCCTATTAATGAATGTTCTAAACTTCCAGGGAACATCTCAGGGTACGCAGTTAATATTTTTACATCAAGCATTGTCAATAATTCCTTTAATAGGATTTACTAAAATTTTTTTATTTTCAATATCAACAGAAATAACATTTTCATCATTTAGAGGTATATAAATCTTATTTTCTTTAAAATTTATTTCTAGCAAATCTCCAGCCCCAAAATTATCAACATTTATTACATTACCTATAAAGGTTTGATTTTTATGGACGACATTGCAACCTATCAAATCATCTACATAATATTCGTTAGACTTAGTTTTAGGAAATTTATCTTTAGGTGCAAATATTTTTTGATTTTTTAAATTTTCTGCATCATCACGATTTTTGCAATGTGATGGAAAGGCAACACATCTATCATTTCGCATTTTAATGAAATCAAACTTCCATTCAGTAGATTGATTAAAATTATAGTAACGCTCCAATGATTTAAAAACTTCAAAGTTGGATGTTAAAAGATTTATTTTAATTTCACCCTTTAATCCAATTGCTGCACCA
>CACIRR010000038.1 GCA_902589095.1 uncultured Alphaproteobacteria bacterium
CTGCCGCTAATCTTTCTTGAGCTTTTTTCTTTGGTAAATGCTTTTTTGTCTTTTCTGTAATAACAGGTTTCTCAACTGCGCCTAAATTACTTAAAAATAGTGTTACTCTATCAGATGGTTGTGCTCCTTTTGCCATCCATTCTTTAGCTTTCTCAAGGTCTATCTTAACTCTGTCAGGACTATCTTTTGGCAACATAGGATTATATGTACCTACTTGATCAATAAACTTTCCATCTCTAGCACGTCTTGAGTCAGCCACGACAATTCTGTAAAATGGTCTTTTTTTAGCCCCTCCACGGGATAGTCTTATTCTTACTGGCATAATATTTCCTTTCTTAATTAGTTTATTTTTGGTGGAAGATTACCTTGTAATTTTTGCATCAAATCACTAGGTATTCCACCCTTACCCATTGATTTCATTCTCTTCATCATTTTTTGTGATTGAAGAAACTGTTTTAAAAGTTTGTTAACATCCTGAACTCTTGTTCCAGAACCTTTTGAAATTCTAATTTTTCTAGAAGCTTTAATCAGATTAGGATCGGCTCTTTCCTTTTTAGTCATAGAATTAATGATAGCGATTTGATGGTTGATTAGTTTGTCAGAAATTTTATTTTCCGCCATTAATTTTTGGGCCTTAGAGACACCTGGCAACATCGAAAGAATGCCCGACACACCACCCATTTTCCCCATCTGTTTTAATTGTTTAGCAAAATCATCTAAATCAAAATTTCCTTTAGACATTTTTTTAGCTAAAGTTTCCATTTCGTCTTGATCTATATTTTCAGCAGCCTTCTCAACAAGACTAACTATGTCTCCCATACCTAAAATTCTCTGTGCTATTCTCTCAGGATGGAAAGATTCAAAATTATCAATTTTTTCTCCAACACCGATGAATTTTATTGGGGAGTTGGTTATTGATTTTATAGATAGAGCAGCACCACCTCTGCTATCTCCATCAATACGTGTTAGTATCGACCCAGTAATATTTACAGCTTCGCTGAAGCTTTTTGCTATATTTGCTGCATCTTGTCCTGTCAATGCATCGGCTACGAGCAATGTTTCCTGTGGTTTAAAAAATTTTTCAATTTCTATTAATTCGTTCATTAGTGTTTCATCAACTACCTGTCTTCCAGCAGTATCAAGAATCACAACATCAATTAAATTTTTTTTCGCATAATCTAGTGTTTCAGACACTATCTGATCTGTAGAATTTAAATTATGATTAAAAAAATTAACCTGAACTTGTTCAGCTAAAATTTTTAATTGCTCTTGAGCCGCTGGTCTGTAAATATCAGCGGAAGATAATAAGACTTTTTTCTTGGAAGATTTTACTAAATGATTTGCAAGTTTGGCAACAGAGGTTGTTTTTCCAGAACCTTGAAGTCCACAAAATAAAATTTTTGTCATTTGAGAAGTCGAGATCTTTAATGGTTGATTTTCAGCACCAAGAATATTTACTAACTCATCTTGAACAAGCTTGATTATCATCTGATCAGGTTTTATGGACTTTAACACTTCTTTTCCTATAATGTTTTTCCTCACGGTATTAATAAAATCCTTAACAACCACTAGGGCAACATCTGCTTCTAAAAGAGCGATACGAATTTCTCGGAGAGTTGAGTCTAAATCTGACTCTGAAATAACTGCCTTACCACGAATACTGCGGACAATTTTTTCAAACTTATCATTTAGTGTTTCAAACATATTTCTCCAATAGCAATTTAACACCAGGGCACGAAACTCGTGGGCTGGTGTACCTATCACAATTGTAACAAGCTTTTTACTTTACAATTTAGGATTTGTATGAACCCCTCTATTTATAGAGACCTATAAAGTCAAGTTTTCTTAAAATTTAAAAAATTTCCAGGATTTCTGGGTAAATTAAGGTATAGAGACTTTATGCAAAAAATAGAATTTACAAAAATGCATGGATTAGGAAATGATTTTGTTATCATAGATAAAAGATCAAATGAGATTGAAATAAATGATAATTTAATTCAAAAATTAAGCGACCGCAGAACTGGTGCTGGATGTGATCAGTTAATAACCATTAACGATCCAAAAAAAAAGGATGTAGATATTAGTATTGATATTTTTAATCCAGCAGGAGATAAAGCAGAAGCATGTGGGAATGGGACAAGGTGTGTTGCAAAAATTCTTTTTAATGAAAATAATGAAAAAGAAACACTAAAAATACAATCGGATGCTGGCACTCTAATTGCCAAGAAGGTCGGAGATCAAATCAGTGTTAATATGGGTATAGTTACAACTGAGTGGGACAGAATACCACTTAGTAAAGAGATGAATACATTAAATGTTCCTATCTATGTTGATGGATTTGATACAGGGGTTGCAGTAAATATTGGCAATCCTCATGTGGTTTTTTTTGGCAAATCGATAGAGAATATTAATTTAAATGAAATAGGTCCTAAAATAGAACAACATCATTTTTTTCCTAATAAAACCAATGTTGAATTCATTGAGGTAATAAATTCAAATACAATTAAAATGAAGGTTTGGGAAAGAGGGGCAGGGATAACACTTGCGTGTGGTAGCGGTGCTTGTGCTGCAGTTTATGCTGGATGGAAAAAAAAACTAATTGAAAAAAATTCTGAAGTTCAACTTGAAAAAGGATCGTTACACATAAGCATAGTTAATAATGAAGCCATTATGACTGGACCAGCTGAAATTAGTTATAACGGCTATATTCATATTTAATTATGGAAAAGAACAATTCTCTAATAAATATGGGCTGTAGACTTAATATTTATGAAGGTGAGATTATCAAAAATCATTTGAAAAATAGTAATCTAAATAACATTACAGTTATTAATTCGTGCGCTGTTACTGCTGACGCAGAAAAAAAAGTTGCATATGAAATTAGAAAAGCAAAAAGAAATAATCCTAAAAATAAAATTATTGTTACAGGATGTGCAGCTCAAATTAATCCAAAAAAATATGATGCAATTAGTGAAGTTGATCTAGTTTTAGGCAATAAAGAAAAGCTAACCTCCAATGTATGGAAAAGTCTTAATTTTCAAAAACCAATCCAAGTTAATGATATTTTGTTAGAAAAAAAAACAGTTCCCACTACTATTGAAAAGTTTGATGGTAAATCAAGAGCATATATTGAAATTCAGCAAGGCTGTGATCACCGTTGTACTTTTTGCATAATTCCATACGGAAGAGGAAATAACAGGAGTGTACCTGCTGGCGAAATAGTTGAGAGGATAAAAAAATTAGTTAAGAACGGTTATAAGGAAGTTGTCCTTACGGGTGTTGATATAACCGACTATGGGAGAGATTTGCCAGGCAAGCCAACTTTTTCAAATTTAATTAAACGAATATTAAAACTTGTTCCAGATCTAGAACAATTAAGACTATCATCAATAGATTGTGCTGAAATTGACGAGGAATTTTGGGATTTATTATACGAAAAAAAATTAATGCCTCATTTTCATATTAGTTTGCAAGCAGGAAATAATTTAATTTTAAAACGGATGAAAAGACGTCACACAAGAGAAATGGCAATCGATTTTTGTAAAAAAATATTATCAAAAAGAAAAGACGCTACTTTTGGAGCTGACCTTATTGCAGGTTTTCCTACAGAGACCGATGAGATGTTTAAAGATACTCTAGATCTAGTTGATAAATGTAATCTGACACACCTTCATGTCTTTCCTTATTCGCCTCGTGATAATACCCCCGCAGCCCGGATGCCTCAGGTTGACAAATCTATAGTTAAAAAGAGAGCAAATATTTTGCGAAATAAGGGAATTGAAAAATTTAAAAAAATTATGCAAGATAGAGTTGGAGAAAAAGATTTAGTATTAATAGAAAAAAATCAAAATGAAAAATCTATAGGAAAGGATCAAAATTTTTTTAACGTTATTCTTAATGAAAAGTTGAAAGAAGGGAATCTTGTACCTTGTGTTTATATTGGAGTCAAAAATAATATGTTACTGGCCAGGAGATTATGAGTCTCTTTTCTAAATTTAAAAACAACCTTCAAAAAACATCAAATTTTTTATCTTCTAATATACTTAATTCTTTTCAAAGCAAAAAAGTTGATAGCCAAACTCTAGAAGAATTGGAGTCTGTTTTAATCTCTGCTGATATAAGTTTAGATGTAGTGGAAAAATTAATAAATTCAGTTCGTAAAGTTAAAGCATCAGAACAGGATATAACAAATGTGGTTCTTGAAACATTAGCAAAAGAAATTGAAGTTATACTTCAACCTAAAGAGAGAGAAATATTTGTAGAAAATGATCAAACTCCAAAAATTTTAATTTTTGTAGGTGTTAATGGAAGTGGAAAAACAACAACTATAGGAAAAATTGTAAGTCAAATAAGAGATGAGAATAAAATCTTAATTGCTGCCTGTGATACATTTAGGGCAGCAGCGATTGATCAATTAAAAAGTTGGGCAGATAAAAGCAAAAGTGATTTTTTTTCAGGAAATATCAATCAAGATCCTGCCAGTGTTGCTTTTCAAGCTACTGAAAAATTTAATAAAGAAGGTTTTGATTATTTAATCATTGATACAGCAGGAAGATTATCCAATAATACAAATTTAGTAAATCAATTAATTAAGTTAAAAAATGTTGTCTCAAAGATTAATGACAAAACTAAAATTGAAACAATTCTAGTTTTAGATGGGACCAATGGATCAAATATGATCAAACAAGTTGATATATTTGGTAAAGAATTAGATGTCACAAGTATAATAATTACAAAATTAGATGGTACTGCCAAAGGTGGGGCCTTAATTTCAATTGCAAATAAATACGAAATACCTATAAGTTATATCGGTCTTGGAGAAAAACCTGAAGACTTAATAAGCTTTAGTGCTAAAAACTTTTCAAGATCAATATTAAATTTGGAAGCGTAACATGAAATCAATCTATAAAATTTTAATTGATATAGGGCCATTGGCTGTATTTTTTATATTCTATACAAGGAGTGGTTTGCAAGCATCAATATTACCTCTTATGATTGCAACTGTAATTGCTGTTATATTTTCATACATTTTAGAAAAAAAAATACCTATTATGCCAACAGTTGGAGCTGGAATTGTTTTAATTTTTGGGGGCTTAACAATTTATTTTGATAATGAAGTTTTCATCAAAATGAAACCAACTATAATCAATTTAATTTTTGCAATAATTCTCTATGGCGGTATACTTGTAAAAAAACCTTTGCTTAAAATTTTACTTGGTGCAGCACTACGACTTGAGGAGGAAGGTTGGAGAATATTAACTTACCGCTGGATAGGTTTTTTTATTGCGCTTGCAATCCTAAATGAAATTATTTGGAGAACACAGACAACAGATATATGGGTAAATTTTAAAGTTTTTGGAATTTTACCAATTACTTTTATTTTTACAATGACTCAATTTCCATTAATAAAAAAACATCAAATTGATGATTAAATTAAATTATTTTCTCTTAACGCTATAACTCCTGGAGATTGATTGCCCTCCAACCATTCTAAAAAAGCACCTCCTGCGTTAGAGATATAATCAAAACCATCTTCAGCATTTGCATTTTTTATTGCAGAAACAGTATCTCCTCCACCAGCAAGAGCATTAATACCAAATTGCTTTACATTTTGTTTGATGTTTAGAGCAATTTCATTTGTTGCCATTTCATATGATTTATATTCAAAAGCTCCAACAGGCCCATTCCACAGAACCATTTTTGAATTCTTAATTTCTTGATTAATTAAAGCAGTAGTTTTTGTTCCTAGATCTAAAATCATATAGTTTTTTGCAATATCATTTATATCCAACTCTATTGGTTCTCTATCTTCAATACTTTTTCCACAAATAACATCCAGTGGAAGTATTAATTTACAATTTAACTGTGACGCTTTTGTTTGAATGTCTTTTGCCACTTCAACTAAATCTTGTTCTACTAATGATTTACCTACCGTTATATTTTTTGATAATAAAAATGTATTAGCCATGGCCCCACCAATAACAATACAGTTAAACTGTTGTATCAAATTGTTTAACAGGTTAATTTTGGTCGAGATCTTTGAACCTCCAACAATAGCTAAATTTGGTTTTTTTGAATTTTCTAAAAATTTGTTTATGTTTTCTATTTCTTTAATTAAGTGATTTCCAGCAACAGCTGGGATATATTTTGCAAAACCTATAATTGAAGTGTGATTTCTGTGAGAAGCAGAAAAAGCATCGTTTACATAAACATCAAATAAACAGCTAACATTTTTTGCAAAATCCCAATCTATTTTTTCTTCTCCTTTTTCAAATCTAATATTTTCGATGAGGCAGACTTCACCTGATTTCATTTCATGAATTTTTTTACTTATATTTTCCTCTTGAAGGTTTTTTAAAAAATGAATCTTTTCAACTTCAAGAATTTCTGCCAGAGAAGAAAGGATAAATTGTAAAGAATACTTTTCTATAACTTCTCCCTTAGGTCTTCCAAAATGAGCTAATATAAAAATCTTATTTTTATTTTTGATGAGGGTTTCTATAGATGATTTAATCGCTAAAATTCTTGATGAGTCAGTAATTACCCCATTCAAAACAGGGACATTTAAGTCAGCTCTAAACAATACCTTTTTAGCTATTACTTTATAATTACTAAGATTTTTCATTATTTCAGATGAATTATATTAAAAAATACATGTTATTTATTGGTTTTCCATAAAAAATCCCAGTTTTTTCTTTTAGCAGTTATATATTTAGTATAATAGTGTTGCTAAATACTACTATATGTAGATAATTTAAAAGGATAAATTATGCCTTGGGATGACAACAACGTTTCAAAATTAAGAGAATTATGGGATCAGGGACTCCCTACTGCACAAATAGGAAAGCTTCTTGGTTTTACAAAAAATGCTGTTGTTGGAAAAGCACATAGGATTGGACTTGAAAGAAGGCCATCTCCAATAAGACGAACAGCGGTAAAACCTGATAGAAAAAAAGCAAGATCGCCCATAATTCCTAAACTTAATTTTGAAGTTAAAAAAGATGAAGTTAAAGAAAATCTAGTTCATCAACAAACTTTTCAACCAGTAGTAAAAAACTTATTTGCTAAAAATGTCAAGAGAGGGTGTGAATGGCCTGAAGGTCATCCAGATGAGTCTGATTTCAAATTTTGTGGAAAAGAAAGATTTGAAGATAAACCCTATTGCATTGATCATTGTGCAGTAGCCTACGTAATACCTGAAAAAGAAGAATCAGAAAAACAACAGATTGTTCAAAGAGCTTAATTTTTTAATAGATTAGTTCTCTTAAACTGCTAGGTTCATCATTCTAATTTTTATGAACGAGAAAAATACAAGTATTTTTACACCCGTACTAATTGGTGGAAGTTTAATTTTACTGATTAGTTTTGCTATACGCTCTACCTTTGGTCTTTTTCAAATACCAATAGCAGAAGAGTTCTTATGGGCTAGATCAGAGTTTTCAATGGCAATAGCTATACAAAATTTAGCCTGGGGAATTGGAACACCTCTCTTTAGTGCTTTTGCAGAAAAATTTGGAGATAGAAGGGCTATAACTCTAGGATTGATTTTGTATGCAGTTGGAGTTTTTATAAGTAGCTCAGCATCCTCTCCTGAAGCACATCAATTTCTCAATATTTTAATCGGTTTTGGAATTGCTGGTAGTGGTTTTGGCCCAATACTAGCAGTAGTTGGAAGAACTGCTTCACCTGAAAAAAGATCTCTAGCCTTAGGTATTACTACAGCAGCAGGCTCAGCAGGACAAGTGATAGGACCACCATTTGCTGCGGGACTTCTAGATATTATGCCTTGGTCGTCGGTTTTTGTTGTTTTTGCAATAATTAGTATTTTAACAATTGTATTAGTACCTCTTTTAAAATCTGAACCAAAGATATCAAAAAAAGAAGTAGAATCAAATCTTAGTGACGCTCTCAAAGATGCTTTCAAAGATCCAACTTATACTATGCTTTTTTTAGGTTTTTTTTCATGTGGTTTTCAATTAGCTTTCATCACAGCTCATTTTCCAGCTTTCATTGCAGAAGCAAGCAGTCCAATTATACAAGGCAGCCTAATTAGTTTTGTTTGTAATTCTGTTGCATCTTTAGGAGCATTATCAATAGCTTTAATTGGACTATTTAATATTATTGGTTCAATTACAGCAGGTGCAATGGGAAAGTATTATACAAAAAAATATTTATTATCCATTATTTATTCAGGACGCACAATTGCTGCAATTGCATTTATAATGTTGCCAATTACACCTACGTCTGTGGTTGTGTTTTCAATAGTGATGGGATCTTTGTGGCTTGCGACAGTTCCACTAACTTCCGGAATAATAGGATACATATATGGATTAAAATTTATGGGCACCTTATATGGCATAGTTTTTTTATCTCATCAAATTGGTTCATTTGTTGGTGTATGGTTAGGTGGTTTATTTTATGATATCTATGGAAGTTATGACATTGTATGGTGGGTTGGAATAGGGGTAGGAGCATTCTCTGCAATAATTCATTTACCTGTTAAAGAAAAACCTTTGGCTGAAAGAAAATTAATTTCTGTCTAAGGTAAGAACTTTTTTGTTAGTGGATATGTTGATAGTTAATATGATAAAAGCATAAAATGAAAAAAACAGCTGTATTTATTGCTGCGGGCACTGGGATGGGTGCTGACGCAGCAAAACATTTATCATTAAAAGGTTATGATATTGGAATTATGTCTTCATCTGGAAAAGGTGAAGAATTAGCTAGAGAATTGGGTGGATTTGGTTTTACTGGCTCAAACTTAATAACCAAGGATATTGAAATATTTTTTGAGAAAGTTTTGAGTAAATTTAACAAAGTAGATGTTCTTGTAAACAGTGCTGGGCATGGACCCAAAGGAGATATTTTAGAATTAAAAGATGAAGATTGGATTAAGGGTATGGAGGTATATCTTTTAAATGTTATTCGATCATCAAGAATAGTTACACCAATAATGAAAAAACAGAAGAATGGTTCTATAATAAACATTTCTACTTTTGCCACCTTTGAACCTGAGAAATCATTTCCAACATCAGGGGTATTTAGATCAGGTCTGGCTAGTTTTACAAAACTTTATTCAGATAAATATGCAGAATATAATATCAGAATGAATAATATTTTACCTGGTTTTATAGATAGCTTGCCTGAAAAAGAAGAGTTCATAAAACGCATACCGCTTAAACGATATGGTAAGGTGAGTGAAGTTTCATCTGTTATTGAAATGTTAGCATCTGAGGGTGGAGCGTATATTACTGGACAGAACATTCGTGTTGATGGTGGAATTACTCGTTCCGTTTAAATGTCTAAAGTTAATTATAAAAATTTATTATTAAAAAAAACCAAATCCCCTATTACTTGCCTGACTGCTTACTCGAAGCCTATCGCAAATTTATTAGATGGTAAAGTAGATTTAATATTAGTTGGTGACTCGCTTGGCACAACTTTATATGGAATGAAAAATACAAGAGGTGTTACACTTGAAATGATGAAAAATCATGGAAAGGCAGTGGTTAGAAATACAAAATATTCAATGAGTATTATTGATATGCCTTACAAAACCTATAGAAATAAAAAAGAGGCTTTAAAAAATGCAAAAGAATTAATTGCTTTCACAAAAGCTGATTATCTTAAAATCGAAACAGATAAAAAAAATATTGAGATAGTAAAATATTTATCAGATAATAAAATCAAAGTCGTATCTCATATAGGAGTAACCCCACAAAAATTTTCAGATTTTAAAAAAATTAAAAGTGTTGGCAAGGAATCTAAAGATGCGG
Organism: uncultured Alphaproteobacteria bacterium; assembly: GCA_902589095.1. Taxonomy (GTDB): domain Bacteria; phylum Pseudomonadota; class Alphaproteobacteria; order HIMB59; genus CACPNW01. The sequence continues at coordinate 9,777 of CACIRR010000038.1, forward strand.
ATAAATTATTATATTTAGCAACTGAACTTGAGAAGGCAGGTTCAAAATTTATTGTGCTAGAATGTATTAATGAAAAAGTAGCAAACAAAATTACAAACTTATTATCCATACCTACTATTGGAATTGGTTCTTCAAAATATTGCGATGGACAAGTTTTGGTGATTGATGATATTTTAAATTTTAATTCCAAAATAAAAAAACCAAAGTTTGTAAAAAAATTCACTAATATTGA
>CACIRR010000039.1 GCA_902589095.1 uncultured Alphaproteobacteria bacterium
ATATTCTTTGTATTCTCAAAATATTGATATCTATATTGCCCCGACATGGGATGAAGGGGAGCCTTGGCTTTCATCCATGAATCATATCTCTCGTGAAGGCGGATGCTGGGTTATTAGTTCCGCAACAGCAATCCAAGCATCTGATTTACCCGATGATATGCCACACAAAGATCATTTATATCCTGATCAGAATGAATGGATAAATTGTGGAGATGCAGTTATTTACAAACCTTTTGGCGGTGTGCATGCTGGTCCCTTACATAAAGAAAAAGGAATTTTGTATAGCGATATAGATGTTTCCTTATCAAAGGCTTCAAGAAGAAGATTTGATGCAACAGGACATTATGCAAGACCCGATGTTTTTAACTTGACTGTAGATAAAAGTAAAAAAAAACCAGTTAGCTAAATAAATTATTAGTAAACTTTAATAGTAATAAAATAACTTGAAAAATAAATATAAATATAATGAATCATATTTTGTGATAGTTTGAACCTAACAATAGGAGGTTAAAATGCTTGTAGGAAGTTGGACATATAGTATCCCTAATTCAAAAGCCATTGAGGCGTTTAATGTTGCATCGAAATATTTTAAAAAACACGGGGCTATTGGTGCATCAATTGGAAATCTGCTTGGAAGAGATAACGGATTATATGTTGTTAATATAGGTTATGAAAATTGGGCACATTTTGGAGATTTCGATGATAAAATTTCAAATGATGAACAGTGGGGAAAAGACATGGAGCATCACTTTTCAGAAACAAAATGGGAAACCATGAATTTTTATGAACCCTTAATACATAATATGGAATCTGATGCAGGTGTGAAACCTGTGTTTGCTCAGTGGTTGTTCCATCATCAAGATATGAACCTTATTCAAGAAAAAGGTGAGACTTTTATTAAAGCTTGGATGGATAGCGGTGCTACCGGTGGATCAGTTGGAAGATTAATTGGGAAAGATGATGGATCTTATGGATTTGCAGTTAGATTTAACACAATGAAAGAATATGGTATTGCCCAAGACAAACTAAATGGTGATGATTATTGGTCTAATCATGGTGATTTTTTAGATGCAGTAGATTGGAGAGGATTTTCTCTAATGCGTATCTTAGAAACTACTTGGGAATAAAACTAAAGTTTAATATAATCTTAAAACAAAAGGGAGTTCTTGAATTCCCTTTTTCTTTATATGAATTATAAATAATACATTGGGTTAATTTTAATCATGTTCTCCACCAGGATCATTTTTAGGGAGATTGATTTTGTATGGATTACCGTGTTTATCTCTATAAATAACACTGACTCTACCTCTATTCACCGAATGATATCCCTCTTTAAATTTATAAAAACGATCTGATGATTTAAAAAACGTGATTAAATTTATTAATGTTTTCATAATAGTTTTAAATAGGTGTTTATTTTAAATTAGAAGTACCTATTTACATTTTTTATGAGTACCGGATTTCAGCCATTATCTATCATTTATCATCAGAATTATGATATTCCTGTTCCAAAAATTCATAGTTTTGTTGGCAGTAAATTCTCAGATTTATTTCATTATCTTCAAAAAAATTATGCATCATCTCTCAATGTCATCACTCCCTCTTCTGCTCATCTGGATAAATTAAAACAAGCACATCAAATAGATTATATTAAAAAGGTTCAAGAAAATGAATTAACAAAAGATTATTTAAGATTAATTAATCTTCCTTGGTCGGATAGATTACGTGAACGATCCTTCTTAGAAACTGAAGGGACACTACTTACGGCAAAAGAAGCACTAAAAAATAAAATAGCATGTCATGTTGGTGGTGGTACGCATCACGCCCATTTTTCCTATGGTTATGGTTTTTGTGTATTTAATGATTTGGCGTACACTGCGATTAATTTGATTGAAGAAAAACTTGTTAAAAATGTATTAATTTTAGATCTTGATGTACATCAAGGGGACGGCACAATTGATATCTGCCAAAACTATTCATCAATTTATACATGTTCCATGCATAGTAATGAGAGTTTTCCATTTGATAAAAAAAATGGATGGATGGATATTGGTCTTCCTGCAAAAATAAGTGACGGGGAATATTTAAAAACAATTGAGGAGACTTTAAAAAAAATTAAAAAAAAAGTTACACCTGATATTGTTCTTTATGATGCAGGTGTTGATGTTTATGAAAATGATAAGTTAGGTAATTTTAAAATAAGCCTAGAGGGTATTCACAAAAGAGACAATATGGTTTTAGATCATTTTTTAAACCGCAACATACCTATTGCAACTGTCATAGGTGGTGGATACAGTAAGAATGTTAATGAATTAGCAGAGCGCCATAGTATTATTTTTGAAAAAGCGATAAAATTTCTTTAAGTTAAATTGATAAATTTATTATTATGATAATTACTTATGCTTTTATGATTGTTGCGGTTGCACTTGGCACCGCATCAAATATATTTGCAAAAGAAGCAGAAGGTTTTACTAAATTATTCCCTTCTCTTTTAAGTGCCATTACTATTATTCTTTGTATGTATTGTTTGTCACAAGTCATGAAAACAATATCAGCTAGTTACACTTATGCTACATTTGCTGGATTGTGCATTATCGCAACAACTATTCTTGGAATTTTAAGATTCAATCAATGGCCAAACTTCTATGCCTTTATAGGATTAATTTTTATAATTATTGGTGTAGTGTTAGTAAATTTATTAGGAAAAAATTAGAGTATGAGTCTTACTGACGAAGGACATTACGGACCAAAGCAACTTAATTTATTAAAAGTTGTATGGGGTGAAGGTTTCCTCTCTCCTGGAGGCACAGCTGAAATTGATGAAATAATGACTGGTGTTGATGCTACTGGGAGAACTGTTCTTGATATTGGTTGTGGATGTGGGGGCGCTGCTTTTCATTTATTAAAAAAATATCATGTTAAATCTGTAGAAGGCATTGATCCTGAACCTCTGGTGATCCAAACAGCAAAAGACTTGGCTATAAAAAATAAGCTTGAAGATGTAACTACATTTAAACAAATTAACCCTGGCCCCCTTCAATATGCTGATGAGTCATTTGATATGGTTTTCAGCAAGGAAGCTTTTTTACATATTCCTGATAAAGAAGCTTTGTTAAAAGATATACATCGTATTTTAAAACCTGGTGGTTTAATTGTCGTTAGTGACTGGATGCGAAAGGATGACAACCCTCCTTCTAAACAAATGCAAGAGTACATAGATGCTGAAGGATTGGATATGCTGATGTGTTCTTTGAAAAGATATAAAGAATTGCTCGAAGCAACAAATTTTACTGATATAAAAATTAAAGACCGCAATGATTGGTATCTGGAGAAAGCAAAAAAAGAATTAGAGGAAATTGAAGGTCCACTTTACCAAAAAGTACTTGATGTTCTTGGTTTAGAAGAAACGTTGGGAGCAATTGATATTTGGAAAAAGTTAATTGGTGTTTTAGAAATAGGAGAACACCGTCCAGGTCATTTCAAAGCCATAAAAATTGATTCATAATTTTAGTTTAATTGATTAATCTTTCCTCCAGTAAGGGGCTTTGTAACACCTGTGGTTGTAGGATAACTTAGTGGAAGATTTTTAAAACTTCTTACAGCAAGAAATGCAAAAGCTTCGGCTTCAATGGCATCACCTCTTAGCCCATATTTTTCAACATTTTCACACTTGATGTTTGTACTTTCTGTTACAGCGTTCATAATTGATAAATTTTTTCTGCCTCCTCCAGATGCAATAATGCACTCAGGTTTTTTTGGTAACAACTTAAGAGCTTTAGAGATATTCTCTCCAATTAATTTGGTTAACGTTGCACATCCATCCTCTAAAGATAATTTATCAATTTGATCATAGGTAAATTGATCTCTATCCAAAGATTTAGGATAATTTAATTGAAAATATGGATGCGATAGAAAAGAATTTATAAAATCAAAATTGATTGATCCTTTAGCTGCAAAGTCACCATTTTTATCCATATGACCACTATTTTTTTTATTAACAAAATCATTTATTGGTGCATTTCCAGGTCCAGTATCAAAAGCAATAAGCGTATCATCTTTACCTATATAAGTAATATTAGATACACCTCCTATATTTAAAATGATGATATTTTTTTTATTGATGTAATGGCTTACAGCCAAATGATAGATTGGTGCAAGAGGTGCACCCTGCCCCCCATTCATCATATCATTTGATCTAAAGTCATTAACCACTGGTATTTTTAGATAATTGGCCATTAGATTACCATCACCTAATTGTTTAGTCTTACCTTGCATGTCACCCAATGGTGCTTGATGAAGGACTGTTAATCCATGAAAACCAACGCAAGAAATATCTTCTCTTTTAATATTAAATTTATTAATAAATTTATTTACAGCTTCAGATTGTTCTAATGATATTAATTTTTCAGTCTCTGCAAAAATATAAGGCTCTGTGTTTTCAAATCGCCATTTTTTTGCAGCCTTAACAGTTTCGATTATTTTTGATTGAATATGTTTATCTTGATATGGGATTAATTCAAATGGACCGTATTCAATAATTTTATGACCATCAGTCTTTAGAGCAGCAACATCAATAAATCCATCATTCACCGTCCCTGTCATTAAACCTATTGACCATTTATGTTTCATAGCAACGTCCAATCATGAATTATTTGATTACTTATAATTTACTTCAAGATTTTATGTAGATCATTATCATTTTCTTTGAGAATTTTTTGTGCATCTTCAATAGTATAATTATGAAACAGCATAAGTGACAATCGAATATTATAGTTAGTTTGTTTTAAAAATTTAATGGCTGCTTCTTCTGAACATCCAGTAATTTCTGATAAAATATATTGTGACCTTTTTTTTAATTTTTCATTAGATGCAACAACATCAATCATAAAGCCTTTATAAACTCTATTCAATTTAATCATTAACGATGTTGAAAAAAGGTTAAGGGCAATTTTTTGACTTGTTCCAGCAGCTAAACGGGTAGAACCAGCTAAAAACTCACTTCCTGTTTCAAGGCAAATTTTCATTTCTGCTACATTTAATAGTAAAGAATTTTTGTTATTGGAGATACCAATGGTTAAAGCACCCATATTTCTGGATAATTCAATTATTTTTAAAGTATATTTAGTTGATCCACTAGCTGCTAGACCTATGACAACATCATCTTGATTTATATTTTTATTATTAAAATGTTCTACAGCAAGCTCTTCACTGTCTTCAGATCCTTCTGTTGCTTTAAAGGGATCATCGCCTGAAAAACAAAATTGCACTCTATCATTAGGCCAACCGAATGTTGGTATCAATTCTACACCATCTAAAGCTCCAATTCTACCTGAGGTGCCAGCACCTACATAAACAATTTTAGAATTTCTTTTCTTAATTTTTTTTAATGAAGAAGAAACAGCAAGTTCTATCTCATTAAGAGCATTTTTTACTGCGTTAAAAGATTTGGTCTGCGATTGAAGTAACTCTTCAAGTAATTTGTGTGTTTCCCAAGTTTCAATGTTACCATAAATAGTTTCTTTTTTTTCTGTATCTTTCATATTATAATTTATGTTTTAATAAATTAAGTTGAAACAATAAATAATATTATTCCAATAAGTAACAAAACCAACGCAATTAGTAATAGTGAATTATTTTTCATTAAGTAACGTTATTACCAGCGATGATGAACATGCTCTTTAATCATTTCATCATAAATTGAATTAATTTTTGACATTAATGAGTCAATATCATTTAAATCAGATGCTTTAACGTTATTTGAAGATTGTAACCTGTTTTTAGCACCTGGAATAACAACACTTACTTCTGGATGCATCAGAATCCATTTTAATGAAAGATCGGTAAGTGAAAAATCTGAGGGAATTAGTTCTTTTAATTTTTCTACTGCTTCAAGGCCTTTTGTGTAATTAACACCAGAAAATGTTTCGCCTACATCAAAGGCATCTCCATTAATGTTATAATTTCGATGATCGTTTTGTGGAAATGATGAATTTTTATTCATTTTGCCTGTTAGCAATCCACTTGCAAGGGGCACTCTTGCAATTACAGCTACATTTTTTTTAGCCGCTTCTTTAAAAAATTCTTCACTAGGTTTTTGTCTAAAAATATTAAAAATTATTTGAATACTTTTTACGTTTGGAAATTTGATAGCATCCATTGCTTCTGATACTTTTTCTACACTAACTCCGTAGTTAGCAATTTTACCTTTCTTCACTATTTCATCCATCATTTCATACGTTTCTTTTCTTGCGCATGTCTCAGGTGGAGGACAATGTAATTGCAATAGATCAATGCAATCAACTCCAAGATTAGTTAGAGAGCGATCAATAAACTCTTCAATATTTTTAAGATTATAACCCTCTGGAGTGTGTGGATTAAGTCGTCTCCCCGATTTGGTAGCAACATAAATTTTTTCACTTGTTGATTTCAATAGTTCGCCAACAAACCTCTCACTTCTGCCATCACCGTATACATCAGCAGTATCAAAGAAGTTAATACCATTGTCTAAAGATGATTTGAGTACCTCTCTAGCATCTTCTTCAGAGACATTGCCCCACTCAGAACCAATTGCCCAACATCCCAGTCCTATTTCAGATACTTGCCAACCTAAATTGGAAAAATTTCTAAACTTCATAACTAAACAATATAATTTATTTACTTATTGAACAACAATTATATAAATGAGTTTCATAAAAATGGATTAAAAATGTCACGAGAATGGGTAATTAATAATTATTCAGGTTATGAAGGATTAGTCCTGCAAGAATGTAAGAAACAAAATGCAGGACCTGGAGAAGTTAGATTAAAAATAGAAGCATTCGCACTTAATTGGGGTGATATGGATTTAATGCTTGATCGATACTCATTTAGTTTCAAGAAATTTCCTGCAAGAATAGGAATGGAAGCTGCGGGTATAGTTGATCAGGTTGGTGAGGGTGTAAAAAATATAGAATTAGGTAAACGCTATTGCACTTTACCTTATTTCTACTACAATAAGGGTGCTAGTGCTGATTATGTCACCATAGACTCGCGCTATGTAACCCCTGCTCCAGAAAATTTAACAGCAGTAGAGAGCGCATCAGTTTGGATGCAATTTATGACGGCGTATTATCCAATTGTAGAATTATCTCAAGCATCCCCAGAAAAAAATATTTTAATTACAGCGGGAAGTAGTACTGCAGGAAATGCAGCATTAAATATTGGTAAAATGTGTGGCGCTAATATGATTACAACAACAAGATTTGAAAAAAACCGTGATTATCTCCTCAAATCAGGAGCAAGTCATGTTATCGTTACTAATGATGATCTAGACATAGGAAAATTATTAAATGAGATTACAAATGATAAAGGCATTCATGCTGCTTTTGATTGTGTGGGAGAAGGAATGATATCAAGATATAGTCCTGCACTAGCTAGGGATGCAACAATCTTTCTTTATGGTACCTTAGATGGAGTTTTTCCTCAATTGCCAATAGTTGATATGTTTCAAGCAAATGCAACTTTTCACCCATATTCACTTTTTAATTATGTTGAAAACAAAAAGTTAAAAGAAAAAGGAACTACTTTTGTTTATAATGAACTTAAGAAAGGAGCAATTGTTCCTAATATAGATCGTGTTTATTCTATGGAGGAATATAGAGATGCTTGGACTTATCTTAAAAATCCTCGCGACAACCATGGTAAAGTTGTAATTAAAACGGGCCTTTAGTTTTTTTACTATTTGTTATTAATATTTTTCAATTCCTAAATAAGCATCTTCAGATTCAGCAAAGGGAATTGTAATAAATAAACGGTAATACTCTCCATCTTTTTCAAAAAAACTCGAAGCTCTTTCACAGCCATACATACCAAAATTCTCTTCTATAAATTTCTCTGAAGTTTTTTCATAATAGTCTATTAAAATTAATTCTAATTAATTTAATTATTAATCATCAATAAGAATTTTAATATCTGAAAAATATATATTTATTATTCTCCAAAATAAGAATTATACTTATTTCGAATCTCTTCTGGCCAAATTGATTTTATATACCAAAGAATTGACCACACATCATCTTCACTGAGATCTTCATTACCCAACATTTTACCTTTGTAATTTGGATCAAATTTTTTGTATCCGTATCGGATGATTTGAAATAGTTGGTCTGGTGAATGATGCCAAGTGTGACCCGTCCCATTTAATGGAGGTGGTAAACGTTGACCATCTTCATCAACACCTGATTTCCAATCAGGATTACCTGCTAAATTAGCCATATGACATGAAGCACAGTTTTTGTTGTATAATTCCATTCCTTTAAACAAATCGATATTTTTACTATTAGATGATGTATTGAAGGATAAATAAATAAGTAAAAGAGTAAAAAAAATAACTAAATTGCTAAGTCTTGAATTAGTCATATAAAACATACATATTTATAATATACATAAAATCAAACAAATAGATGAACGAAACTATTACAATTGATAATCCAAAACCAAAACCTCGTTTTCATTGGAAATGCAAACATACATGGAAAAGAAGTGCTAAAAATACTGCCTGGTGTTTGCTAGGATGTAGTATTGGGGATTTTGGAACAATACTCTATTTTCAATTAACCGGTATTCCTTGGCCTACTCTCTATATTATGATCCTAGCCATTATTAATGGTATTATTACTAGCATCATTTTAGAGACTGTCGTTTTATCAAGACAAATGATTATTAGTAAAGCTTTTAAAACAGCCATAGGAATGAGTTTAATTTCAATGGTTTCCATGGAAATAGCAATGAATGCTGTTGACTGGATCATTATGGGTGGCGCTAAACTTGTATGGTGGGTAATACCTATTATGCTTCTTGCAGGCTTTCTTACGCCGTGGCCATATAATTATTATCGCTTAAAAAAATATAACATTGCTTGCCATTAATACATCTTTAATAGAACATAATTCCTATAAATTTTAGGACATTCCATAGATATTTAATTAAATAACTGTAAATATTATATTGTGCATCGATATTTTGTAATTCCAATGGTCGGTTTCTTCCTCATGGTAATGGTATTTGTTATATATTTGCAGGTTATCAATGAAGATTGGAAATATCTAGTACCTAAGCCTGAATTACCAGATTCATGTAATGATAATGAAGTGTTGCAACTTGTGACTCATGAGGATGATAAGATCGATGGAAGATCTTTTCGTGATAAAAAAGATTTAGCTGAATTCAAAAATCAAATTCATGCTATTTTGTTATTACCGTGTGAGAGAGAAGATAGGAAACTTGATGTTAACTTAAATATTCAGTCTTCTCTATTTGCTATTAACTATTGGTTTAAAAATAAATCACTAAACCAGCAAATTAAATTTGATACAACTTTAGATGGTAACATTGATGTAACATTTCTTCGTGTAAACAAATCAATGAAATGGTTTATGAATTCTAAAATACTCGATCAGAATAATAATGAAATAGGTATTTCAGAAAAAGTAGAAAAAATAATTATAGACAATAAAAATATTTTTAAAAATTATGAAGATAAAAAATTTATTGTTTTTTTTGAAGGATGGGAAAAAAGGAAATACCTCAATTACGATATATGTGGGAAATCAAGACATAACGGTAAGGTTGCCGTATATTTTACATCTTCACCTTTTAAAAAATATATTGGTAATGATATAATTTTAAAAAATAATAAACGAATATTTTCTTGCACGAAAAATGATCATCTGAATGATATTAAAGATTTAGAATTTGGGGATGCTGAAGTAACTATTTTGCATGAAATACTTCATACATTGGGAGCACCCTCAAGATGTGGTAAGAATCTTGATAACAGCAGTCATCATGTTCAAGATAATAAAGATGATATTCTTTATCGTATATCTGGAAACAACTATTTAGATTTCAATAATGATGATTATTATAATCATAATATTGATAACTGTTTTGATCTAAAAGAAAGTATTTATCTTAAAGATTATAAAGAGCTTAGTTGAGATA
>CACIRR010000040.1 GCA_902589095.1 uncultured Alphaproteobacteria bacterium
GGCAATGTTTTTTTGTTTATCGTCGAAATAATATATTACGGATCGATACTGACGACCAACATCAGGTCCTTGTCTATCAAGTGTAGTAGGATCATGACATTTCCAAAATTCTTCAACAATGTTTTCATAGGTAATTATTTCATCATCAAATTCAACTTGCAATACTTCAGCATGATCTGTGTTATTATAACAAACATTCTCATAAGTAGGGTTTTTTGTATGGCCACCTGAATAACCTACTTCTGTTTTTACAATACCATTGAGTGTTCTAAAATGTTCTTCAACGCCCCAAAAACAACCTGCACCAAATAAAGCTTTTTGAATCATATTTTAAATATATACACTTAAATAAATTTATCAAACCTATGAAATTAAAATACAAAATAATTAATGAAAAAGATTTGTATTCGGGCTTCTTTAAATTAAAAAAAATAGAATTTATTCATCAAAAACATGATGGTAGCTGGTCTAGCCAAGTAGATCGGGAAATTTTTGGTGGTGCCCATGTCTCAACTTTACTTCCGTACGATCCTCAAAAAAATGAAATTGTTTTAATTCAGCAATTTAGAGCAGGAGTCATCTCAAGGTATGATGAAGATTATCTGTATGAGATAGTAGCTGGTATTATTGATGCAAATGAGTTAGCTGAAGATACGGCAAAAAGAGAATGTCTTGAAGAAACAGGATGTGTCGTCAATAAAATTACTCCAATTCAAGGATACTTTCCCGCTCCAGGTTCATCAGAGTCCTATTACCATCTGTTTTTAGGAGAAATTAATTCTTTTGAAGGTGAAAGAACAAGCTCTTAAAGTTTATAAAAAAATTGAAGACGAGGGTAAGTTGGTAAATATACATTTTCAATTTAAAAAAATTAAAAAAACACCAAACTCTTTTTTATCTCATAAACTATTAGCTTTTGCATTCAGCAAACAAAAGCAAAATGAAGTGCTGGAGTCTATTTTTTTTAATTACTTTATTGAGGGCAAGGATATAGGTGATTTAGATACAATTATAGAAATATTGAAACAAACAAATTTGTATGAAGATGGTATTGAAGAATATCTTTTATCAAAAAAAGATAATGAAAATTTGCTTAATGAGGCAAAACAAGCAAAAGCTATTGGTATCTCAGGAGTGCCTTGTTTTATTTTTAATAAAGAATTTGTTATTAATGGCGCACAGCCATCAGATGTCTTCAAAAATATAATTAATTCTCTTAAAACAAATGACCAATGATTTTTTCATTGCCCTTCTTTCTGGCTGGTCAATACTTTTTGCTTTTTGGACTATAGTAATTTTATTTGTTTATTTAAGAAAGCCTCCAAATTCAAGACTTTCAAAAAAGGTTTTATATTATTCTTATATAACTTTTTTAGTTTTTTTAATTTTGATTTTTATAATTAGATAAGTCGATTCGTTTTTTTATGACAAACAAAAATACCATACTGTCTACATATAGTAGTTGTTTTTGATAGTAATACTAACATATTGGGATATATACATTTTTTAATTTTTGTACTTGAATACTAGATTTTTCAATCATATAACCTACCTCGAAAATAAAAGAATTTCAGAAATTACAGGATCAAAAAGGAACAGATAATGTCTATTATTAAAAATTATTTTAAGCAAAATAGAGTGACTCATACATTCTCTAGTTGCCAATGGCCGATAGGGGATCCGCAAGAAAAAGATTTTCATTTTTGTGAGGCAGATACTCTTACAGGAAAGCCATATTGTCAGGATCATTGTGATGTAGCATATATTGATGAGAGAGAGCTGAAAAAAGAAAAAGAAGCTCAAAAAAATCGCCGCATCGCTGCTTAATTTTTTCTTCTTATAAATGGCTGTATCTTTAGGTGCAGCCATTTTCATTTTATTGACTTTAGTTGCCAATTTCTTAAAGTATTATTCTTAAAAAATTATGCTTTATTCAGTTTTAAAAAAAGTTAATTTTAAAGAACAGCTATCAATTATTGATAGCAATAATAATATTCATGTATTTGGAAAAGGTAAAAATAACTTAAGAATTAGATTAACAAACAAATCAATTGAAAGAAAATTATTTAGAAATCCAAGCCTTCATTTTGGTGAGGGTTATATGAATAAGGAAATACTTATAGAAGAGGGATCAATTGAGGAATTAATCGATCTGATAACATCATGCTATGATGATTTTATTCAACACAATTCTATATTCAAAATTTATGAAAATTTTTCTGGCTATTTTAAAATCTTTCAACAACTGAATGAACTGGTTAAATCAAAACAAAATGTTTCTCATCATTATGATTTAAAAGAAGATTTGTATAAACTTTTTTTAGATAAAGATATGCAATATTCATGTGCCTATTTTCATAATGAAAATATTAGTTTAGACCAGGCTCAAATCGATAAAAAAAATCATATAATAAATAAACTTCAAATTTCTGAAAATATGAAAGTTTTAGATATTGGATGCGGATGGGGTGGTATGGCAATAGAAATTGCTAAACAAACTGGTGCAACTGTTAAAGGTATCACTTTATCTGAAAATCAATTTGCAACTGCATCTAAGAGAGCCCAAGAAGAAGGCCTATCTGAAAAGTTACATTTTGAGTTACAAGATTATAGAAATGAAAATAAAAACTACGATCGAATAGTGTCAGTAGGCATGTTTGAACATGTGGGTATAAAATACTTTAGAGAGTATTTAAAAAAAACTTATGATCTATTAAAAGATAGTGGGGTATTCCTTTTGCATACAATTGGTCAAAGAGGTGTTCCAACAGCAACAAGTCCTTGGATAAGAAAATATATATTTCCAGGTGGTTATATTCCTTCCTTATCTGATATTATTCATGAAACAGAAAAACTAAATATTAATGTTACCGATATTGAAATACTCAGACTTCATTATGCGCACACACTAACTCATTGGTATAAAAATGTTCAAAAAAATAAGAGCCAAATAATTAACATGTTTGATGAAAGATTTTATCGGATGTGGGAATTTTATTTGCTTGCTAGTAAATACTCCTTTGTAAATATGGGAAATGTTGTTTTTCAAATTCAAATCTCTAAGAATATTAACAATTTACCTTTAACTAGAAATTATATGTATAATTGACATAATTTAGATGTATAAAATATTTAACAAATACATATACTATTAAAAATTATTTTATGTCGCAAACTTTAAACCAGTATTTATTAAGAGTAGGAGTATTCTTAGCGCTGGTATTTATAATTGTAGTTCTACTTTATCCAGTTCTTCAAGAAGCTTTTCTATCAAATATTTTTATTAATTTAATAATTTTATTAGCATTAGCTGTGGGGATAATTTTTAACATAGTAAAACTAATTAACCTTAATAATGATTTTAGTTCTCTAGTAAATTTTGATATTAATAAATCTTCTCAGTCATTTGTAAATAACTCAGGTCATTTTAAAAATATTATTACTGACTTAAAGCCAATTGACGGAAGATTTGTTTTTAAAAGCACTTCCATTAACCGTTTAATTGAAAATACAGATATGGCACTATCAAGTGTAAGAGAAACATCAAGATACCTTGTTGGTTTGCTTGTTTTTTTAGGTTTATTAGGAACTTTTTGGGGTTTGTTAAAAACAATTGGGTCTGTTGGAAATGTAATAAGTGGTTTAGGAATTGATGATACAAATGTGGCAGGTTTTTTTAATTCCTTAAAGGATGGATTAAATGCACCCTTACAGGGTATGAGCATTGCATTCAGCAGTTCCCTGCTAGGTTTGGCTGGCTCTCTAATTTTAGGTTTTATGGATATTAACCTTGGTCAAGCACAAAATAAGTTTAGTTTATTTTTTGAAAAAGTGTTGAATAATAATTCTGTGCCTGATTTATTAAATTCAACCTCTTCAGATAATGTAAATACCCAAGCTCTTCAAAAAATTTATGATAATCTTGATAGTATTGTATATTCACTCAAAAAAACTTCTGATAACCAAAACGAAATTAGCAAATATTTATCAGAGCTGAGCAATCAAATTAAAAATGTAAATAACCAATCTGCTAACCTTGATGAAAAATTATCTAATTTTTTATCATCTCAACTAAATACTCAATCAAGTATTTTACAACTCATTAATAAAATTAACGAGCAAGGAATTTTAGACTCATCTACAAAAAAAATATTTGATAATTTGAATAAAAATATTCAAGAATTTAACAAAAATACTAAAAAATAAAATGGCATCAAGGTCTCTTAGAAATAGACTTGGTGAATCTGCAAATATTTGGCCAGGGTTTGTTGATGTTTTAGCAACCTTGCTAATTGTTATCATTTTCGTTTTAATGGTTTTTACGGTTTCACAAATATATCTAAGTGATGCAATTTCTGGAAGAGACAAGGCTTTGCAAGAATTGCGAACGCAAATAAGCGAGCTCTCCAAAATATTACAAACCGAGATAAGTGAAAAAGAAGAGGCTCTGCAAACACTTACTGAAACAGAGTCTGCTCTAAGTGGTGTTCAACAAAATTTGAGAGAGCAAGAATTAATTTCAGAAGGTTTACAAACAGATTTAGCAAAAAAAAGCACTGAAATATTTGTACAAGAGCAGAACATCATTGCTCTTTCTGATCAAATTACCGAGCTTTTAAGTGAGCTTAGAATTGTTGCAAAAGCCTTAGAGGTGTACGAAGGTCTTGATAGTGCTATCTTAAGTACTGATGGGTTAGGAGAGAGAATTAATAAAGCTCTTGCAACTAGAATAGATCAATTAAAAACTCTTAATGCGGAATTAGATGAGACAAATAAAAAGCTTTCCGTCAGTGAAGCTAATCTAAATGAAAATATTAGTGAATTAAATATAGTTAATAAAAAATTAGCTACTAACGAAAAAATACTAGAGAGTAAAATTGAAGAACTTAGAATTAAAAATGAAAATCTTCTTGCTATAAATGAGAGTTTAGGAATTGAAGATGGTGGAATTGTAGAACAACTAAATGCAATTAAAACTAAGAATAAAGAGCTTGAGGAATTAAATAAAAATCTAATTATTTCCCAGCAAGAAACTCAAGAAACTCTAGCACTATTAGAACAAACTAATATAGAATTAGCACTTAGAGATGAAGAACTACAAAATCAAATAACTCAATACCAAGACCTTATGAATGACTTGTTGGAAATAAATGATAGTCTTGGTCTAAAAGATGCAACACTTCAAGAACAACTTGAGGCAATAAGATCTAAAAATCAAGAATTAGCAAAATTAAATCAAAACCTTATAAATAAAGATAAAACGATTTTTGACCTAAGAGGTAAAATTATTGAATTAAATAATGTTTTATCAATATCCGATGAAAAAAGAATGGAGCAGGAATTAGAAATTGCAATACTTAAGAGAACCGTCGAGAATGTTGAAAGTCAACGAGTTGCAGAAAATGAAATTTCAAGTAGTCAGATTAAGGAAATGGAAATTGAATCATCGCAAACTTTAGAGCAAATATATATTTTATCGAATGAAATTGAAAATCTAAAAATTGAAATATTGACACTTAATGAGGCACTTGAAGCAAGTGAAATAGAAACAGCTTCTAAAAATTTAGAAATTGAAATCTTAGGTGAGAGGCTAAATAAAGCATTAACATCAAAAATATTTGAATTGCAAAAATATCGATCAGAATTTTTTGGTAAACTACAATCACTACTAGGTGATAGAGATGATATAAAGATTGTTGGAGATAGATTTATTTTTGAATCTGAATTACTTTTTGACTCTGCCTCAGCTAATTTGCAGGAAAATGGAAAAGAAAAATTAAAGCAAATTGCCACGACATTGATGGAGACCACAAATCAAATTCCATCAGATATCGACTGGATAATTCAAGTAGAGGGACACACAGATAAAAGACCAATCAGTACCTTGCAATATCCATCCAACTGGGAATTATCTACTGCAAGAGCAAATTCAGTTTTGAAACTGTTACTTGAAATTGGCTTTCCTCCAAACAGACTTGCTGCAGCTGGATACGGAGAGTTTTATCCAATAAGTGAGGGCGAAACTAATGAAGATTTACAGCAAAATAGACGAATTGAACTAAAGCTCACCTCAAGGTAATTGCCTTAAATTAAACATAAAGTTTTCTTAATTAAATTCTAATGAAACTAATTATTTTTGTAATATTTTTGCTAGCTTCAAATCTTGTCTATGCTGGTTGTGAGGACCAACCTTCCAATGAAGTTGATTGGACAAATTGTAATTTTGTCGAAAATTTAGATCTCATTGGTGTAGGTATGGCTAATGCAAAAATGTCGGGTGTAAATTTATCTTTAGCTAATTTAGAGAAATCCCAATTGAATAATTCAGATTTATCAATAGGAAATTTTATCTTTGCAAATTTTAGTAACTCAAATTTATATGCTTCTAACTTACAAGGAGCTAATTGTAATAATGCTAATTTTGAAAATGCAAATTTAGCAAAGGTAAATTTTGAGGGAGCAAATCTATTTACATCATCCTTTAAAGGGGCAAATTTGTTTGAGGCCAATCTTTTAGGAGCAAATATTTCTGGAGCAATTTTTGATGAAGCAAATTTATCAAGTGCTATATGGGTGGATGGTAAAAAATGTGCGCTTGGATCAATCGGTGTTTGTAATTAGACTAAAACTTTTTCTATAATACCTTTTATAATTTACTTTTTAAGCAATTTAATGCACTAATCTCAGGTAATGAATTCTAATAGTTATTTTAATGCTTTTATTCTAGTTTTTTTAGCAGGACTATTTTGGAGTTTTGGAGCTGTAACTGTTAGATATATGATTGATGGACATACATATGTATTCCAGTATTTATTTTATAGGGGCATTTCAATTGCAATTATTTTATTAATTTATTTATTTTTAAAAGAAGGAATAAGTTTTTATAAAAATTTTCTTCGTATTGGAATTTCATCAATTTTAGGAGGTATTTTTTTGGCAACTGCGTTTACTGGTTTTATTTTTTCAATTACCATGACTACAGCAGCAGTGACTTTATTTATGTTGGCTGCTATGCCATTTATTGCAGCCATTGTTGGTTATTTTATACTTGGTGAAACTCTGAGAAGGTCAACATTGATAGCAATGATTATCGCTTTTTTTGGCGTTTGTGTAATGATTTACAACGACACTATCTCTGGAAGTGCTCTTGGCGCTATTATAGGATTTATTTCTGCATCTGGTTTTGCTTTATATTCAGTAACTATTAGGTGGAAACCTGAAACTCCCAAATTTACTACTGTTGTTCTAGCTGGTTTGTTCTGTGCAATATTTTCATTTTTTGTTTTAGGTTTTTCTTTAGAGCCTTTTGCTGAAATGCCAATGATAAATAGTTATTTGAGTATACTTCATGGCTTGATAGTTGCATCGGGACTGATTTTGTACACTTTAGGGGCAAAGCATTTACCTTCAGCAGAGTTAACACTATTATCTTTAATGGAAGTTGTGGGTGGAGTATTGTGGGTATGGATACCAATTTTTGGCATAAATGAAGTTCCTAGCTCTACGGTAATTCTAGGAGGGATTATAATAACCCTAGCAGTTGTATATCATGGATATGGAGCAAGAAAAAAAAGAGAACCAATATTACCTTAGTTGTTAATCTTTAGTTTTGTAGAATTTTTTCTAGGTAAACTTAGATCAGACCAGACCTTATCAAGACACTGGACCATATTTTCTATGTGCTCTTTTCGGTGCTTAGGTGTGACAGTAATCCTTAGCCTTTCGAGACCTTTTGGAACTGTTGGGTAGAAAATTGGCTGAGCGTATATACCGTGATCATCAATTAACTTTTCTGAAACTTTTTTACATAAAAAAGGGTCATTAATCATAACAGAAATTATATGACTATTAGTATCAATATAGGGAATCGCAATTGCATCCAACAACTGTCTCATTGAAGATGCATTTTCATGAATTTTTACTCTTAATTGATCAGCTAAAGATACAATATCTATAGCTTTACTTGCGCCAGCAGCAATTGATGGACATACAGATGTCGTGAAAATAAAACCAGGTGAAAAACTTCTTATATAATCAATTATTTCATTACTAGCAGCAATGTAACCACCCATTTGACCAAAGGCTTTAGCAAGAGTGCCATTAATAATATCAATCTCTTGATCAACTTTCATTTCAACGGCGATACCTTTCCCGTTCTCTCCGTACAAACCTACAGAATGAACTTCATCTAAATATGTCATGGCTTTGTATTTTTTTGCAAGTTCTACTATTTTGATAATTGGGGATCTAATCCCTTCCATAGAATACAAACTTTCAAAGACAATCAGTTTAGGATGGTTTTTGTCTACGGATTTTAGAAGGGTTTCTAAATGATCAACATCATTGTGTTGAAAAATATGACATGAAGCTCCGCTATTTTTTATACCTTGTATTAAAGAGGCATGATTAAGTTCATCAGAAAATATTTCTAAATTTTTTATTTTTTTTCCTAAAGTCCACAATGTTGATTGATTTGCAGTATACGCTGAAGCAAACAATAAAGCATTTTCCTTATTGTGCAACTCGGCTATTTTTTTTTCCAAACTTGTATGAAATGATGATGTTCCTGAAATATTTCTTGTTCCTCCAGAACCAGTTCCTATTTCTAAGAGAGTTTTAACTGTTTCATTAACAACTTCAGGATGCTGACTCATGTTCAGGTAGTCATTTGAACACCAAACTTCAACATCTCTTTCTTTGTTATCTTTCAACTCTTCAGCCTTAGGGAATTTTTTTATTGGTCTATCTATTTCTCTAAAATTTCTGTAAAGGCCCTCTTCTCGTAATTTTTGTAATTCTTTTCTAAAAAAATTAGAATATTTCATAAACTTGTAATTATAACTATTTCTATAGAATCCAAGATACTTATTTGATTAATTGTCACATCTAACTTCTTTAATCTTTCCCCCAAAAACTCATTCTGTTCCAAACACCATATTTATCTGAATTGATGAATCGGTGATATAGACCTGCGCTTAAATGTATCCCAAATACAACTATAAGTGCAATCATTGATTGATAGTGAAATTGTACAAAAGTTGGATACATCTCAATATTGGTTTCAATGAATTTTGGAATGGTAATTATTCCAAGTAGCTGAACATCAAAGCCTCCAGCTTGTGTCATCATTGTACCTTGAAAAGGTATCCAGATTACCAGAGCATAAAGTAAAGTATGGATAATGCTGGATGCATATTTATGAAATTTTGGTAGGCTAGAAACATTAGGTTTTGAATTAAAAAATTTCCAGACTAGTCTCAACACAACAATAGTAAATATAAATGTGCCAATAATTTTATGAATACCAATAAATCCAATTTTAGCAGGGGAAAACTCCATATTATGCAGATTAATACCGGTAAATACTTGCCAAATTAATAATATAGCTAAAAGCCAGTGAAATATTTTTGCTATTAAACCCCATGAATTCTGAGATGCCTTAAAATTTGTCATTTTCATC
>CACIRR010000041.1 GCA_902589095.1 uncultured Alphaproteobacteria bacterium
TAAATTTGTTTTTAATTTTACTTTATCTTTTAAAATTGAAGTATTCTTCCAATTATTGATACCAATTTCAAAAGCAGTTCTTGAAAATATCAATTCACTTTGAATTTGAACTAATTCTTCTGCTAGTCGCTTAAGATTGATTACTAAAGGAACTATTGCACTCTTACCTTTTATAGTTAGCTCTACATCCATTGAAAATTCAGTTTCGTTTACGTATGAAAATTTTTTTGTGTCGACGACTGCTTTTGGAAATTGCTGGGCATCAAAAAAAACATTACTTAGAAGCAGATCTTTGTATTTGATATAATTCATATCAAGATCATTCACTTCTACAAAAAAAATAGCTTTATTATTTTCTTTCTGGTTTAGATCCAGTTCCACAAAGCCGTCAATCGTATTAAAACTACCTTTTACATTTTTAGCAAAAAGTACGGGTAATTCAAATTCAATAGTCGAAAGAGATTTATCTAATATCCATCTCTCAGCAGCATGGCTAAAACTAGGTATTACGTTTAAAAGAAAAAGAAATAAAAAAAATTTATACTTCTTCAATATAGCGCCTTGCCAAATAATCTGCTTTTTCATTATGTGTATTTCCAGCATGACCTTTTACCCATTCCCAAGTTATATTATGCCTCGCTATTAAATCATCAAGTTCAATCCATAATTCTTTATTTTTAACAGGTTTTTTTGCAGCAGTTTTCCAGCCATTTTTTTTCCAATTTTGTATCCATGATTGAATACCATCTTTTACATATTTGCTATCAGTAACGAGTGTAATATTTTGCTTCCCTGAAAAATACCTAAGTGCTTCAATAGCTGCTTGCAGTTCCATTCTGTTATTGGTTGTGTTATCATCGCCACCATTCAAAAAAATATCATCTTTGTTATTTTCTAAAATCACAACACCCCACCCACCAATTCCTGGATTGCCAGAGCACGCACCATCAGTATAAATTTTAATCATAGTCCTGTTATATTATTTTCTTGATGCCACTTTAAGATATTTAAGTACTCTCTTGGATCTTTTGGTATGACTAAGGCTTCTTTTGGATGATAGATTTTGTCATGCAGTCTTGTAATCAGTATACGTAATGCTGCTCCTCTTAAAAGAATATTTAAAGCATTAATCTCATCTTCATTTAACGAAGCATGTTCATTAAATCCTTGCATAAAAGATACGTAATTATCATGCTGGAACCCTTTTTTCACATCAAAACACCAGGCATTAATTGTTAGTGCAATTTCATAGGCTATAAAATCATTACAAGAAAAATAAAAATCAATGACTCCTGAAATTTTATTCTCTTTAAAAAAAATATTATCTTGAAAAAGATCAGCATGAATTATTGCCTTAGGTAACGCATGAGGCCAATTTTTTTTTAGAAAAATTAATTCTATTTCAATAGCATCTAAATATAGATCGTAAGCTTCACTTCTTTCTTTTTTGCATTTTATAAATATATTTTCCCAAGCATTAATGCTCATACTATTATTTCTCATGAGTTTTGATGATTTAGTAATATTTGTAAATCGTGCAATCATTGACCCTACTTCTTTGCAATGATTAGGAAGGATTGATTGAAGTTGTTTTCCCTCAAGAAAAGAAATAATTACAGCAGACTTATCTTTTAAACTATTAATTGTAGTGCCATTGTTATTTTCTATGGGAAGAGGGCAATCAAAGCCATGGGTAACCAGTTCTCTTTGAAGGTTCATAAAAAAAGGAAGCTCTTTTGGATTAACTCTTTTTTCAAAGACGGTTAAAATATAATCATGATGATTTGTAGTAATTTTATAATTTGTATTTTCTATACCTTCAACAATACCTTCAAATGACATTAGAGTGCCAATAGAGTATTGTTTTAAAAAATCCTCTATTTCTTGTTTTTCTAATTTAGTGAATACAGCCATTTAGATTGCTTCTTTTAGCTTTTGAGGAATTTTAAAATGAGTATTTTCTTTTTCATATTCTGACTCAATAATATTTAAATCAAATTTTTCTCTTATCTTTTGTAGCAATTTGCTAACAAGAACCTCTGGTGAAGATGCACTTGCCGTTATACCAATTTTAGAGGCATTAATAAGAACCATTGGATCAAAAGTATCAATATCATCAATCAGGATTGCATTTGATGAACCATAATTTTTTGCAACTTCCACTAAGCGCAGAGAATTGGAAGAATTTTTTGAACCTATGACAAAAAAGAAATCAGAGAACGCAGCAATATCTTTTACCGCTTCCTGTCTATTGGTAGTTGCATAGCAAATATCTTTTTTCTTTGGCTCTACAACATTTTTAAAATGTAATTTTATTTCATCAATGATGTCTTTTGTATCATCCACGGACAGAGTTGTCTGAGTTACGTAAGCAATTTGTTGATTTTTTTCAAATGGCAATTCTTTGACATCTTCTTTTTTTTCGACAAGATAGATATCTTTTGACGTTTGACCCATTGTTCCTATAACTTCAGGATGATTACGATGTCCAATTAAAATAACTGGTAAATTTTTTCTTTCAAAATTTTCAACTTCTCGGTGAATTTTACTCACTAACGGGCAAGTAGCATCATAATACAGTAAATTCATATTAGCTGCTTCTTCCGGTACTGATTTAGGAACACCGTGTGCAGAAAATATTACAGGTCGATCCAACTGATCAATCTCGCTTAACTCTTCAATAAATACAGCCCCTTCTTCCTTAAGATTATCAACAACATATTTATTGTGAACAATTTCATGTCGCACATATACAGGAGCTCCATATTTTTTGATTGCTTCTTGAACCATTAGAATAGCTCTTTCAACTCCAGCACAAAAGCCTCTAGGTCCTGCTAAATACACTTCAAGTTTTTTATTCATTTACATTTAATTTGAACTTACTTTATAAACATCCTAATATAATAACAAACACTATATTCATGAAAAAAATACTGATTTTACTTCTTTTTTTCAGCCTTATGGGTTGTAATACAATTGGCAAAAATAAACAAATATCAGAAGCTTTCAGTTGTCCAAGAGTCTTTTTTTCATCTGAGGATAGGCTTTTTATTGATACCGCTGAGGATGGCACTTCAATTGATGACATAACATATAAGGCTCAATTGAACAATTTTGCTTTTATTGACAAATGTTTGCAACAGAATGAAGCTGCTGTAATTCCTCTCGATATACTAATCATTGCACAACCCATGGAGGCATTAAAAAATGGAGATGTGTCTATACCTCTTTATGCTGAGTTATTGGATCAAAATGATCAAGTATTGGAAACTCAATACTTTATGGTTTCTAAATCAATTGAAAAAAACTTTGATACAAAAAGTTTTAAAGAAACCGATATCACAGATAGATTGTATATAATTACAAAAAATCTAGAGACGAACCAAATAGTAATAGGTTTTATGCTAGATGATGAAAAAAGATTGCTGTTAAATTAGTTTTTTAAAGCAGATCCAAGTTCTTGAATTGAGGTATTAATTAATTTTTGTTGCTCTTCATTATTAAGTTTTTGTTGAAGAATAGAAATGGTTGCTTCAATAGCACTCGATGTAATGTGTGATTGTATAAGATTGTTTGCATCTCTTGTTAGTTGATCTATCTTTGCTTCCGCTAAAACTTGTCTTTTTGATATTTGATCTTTTAGCTTATCTTCTGCTAACTGCTCTATTTGCCTTACTTTACTTTCTGCTTCTTTTTGGATAGCTTGAATTTCTGATTTAACGTCATTCTGGCGTTGTTTAATCTCACTTAAAGTAACCTGCGTTTCATTTTTAAGATTTTCTGCTTCTTCAATTTTGTCTTTGATATCTTTAATTTGAGCATCCAAATTGGTAGTCAGAATTTTTCGGACAGGATTAAAGACGGCGGCAATAAAAGCAACAAACGCAACTGCTACCCAGAATTGTGGATCAGAAAACATTAATTAATTGACCTTTCTGAGTTAGAGACAGCTTTTTTAATTTCATCATCAGACACATTAAATGTAGCAACTTTAGATAAAGTAAGTTTTGTAATTTGGTGAATTTGATCTTGAATTTGCGATACTGATTCACTTTTACTTTTATCAATTGCTTTCGCTGACTCATCAATTTTTGTTTCAAGCTCTTTATCAAGTTTTTTTAATTCAGTTTGCGCTTTATCCTGTAACGCGATGGATGATGATTTAATCATCTCCGACGCATCAGTTCTTGCCTGTTTTAATTGCTTTTCAATTTCTTCTTGAATTTGTGACGCTTCAGCTTGAAGCTCTTTGGCTGCAGTTAAGTCTTCGGTTATTTTTCTTTCTCTTTTTTCAAGCACATTACCAATTCGTGGTAATGAAACACGCCATAAAAAAACAAATAGAAATGAAAACGTTACTACTAGCCAAAAAAGCTGTGAAACGAAAAATTCAGGATTTAATTGAGGCATCTATCTACTTTGATCTACTGTAATTAACCAAATAGAATAACTAGAGCAATAACAAGTGCAAATAGTGCAATTGCTTCAACAAGTGCGAAACCTAACATTGTCATAGTGAATACTTCACCACGAGCCGCAGGATTTCTACCAACTGCTTCAATAAATGAAGAGAAGATGTTTCCAATTCCAATTCCAGATCCGATAACACCAATAACGGCAAGACCGGCTCCGATAACTTTAGCTGCTTCAATTTCCATAAATCCTCCTAGATTTTAGTGTAAGTGGTATGCATCGTTGATGTATAAGCAAGTCAAAATAGCAAATACATACGCCTGCAAAAACGCGATTAATATTTCTAAACCAGTTAGTGCAACAATAAACGCAAGTGGAAGCGCGCCAGTGAAAAATGGCATTGCAACAACAAAACCAGCAAAGACCTTAAGTAATGTATGACCTGCCAACATGTTAGCAAAAAGTCGTACAGACAAACTGATGGGACGAGATAAATAAGAAATTACCTCAATCGGAATTAATAAAGGGTGCATATAGAAAGGAACACCAGAAATATAAAAGAAAGTAAAAAATTTTATTCCGTGATTAACAAAACCTAAAATTGTTACACCGATAAATACTACTGCTGCTAGAGCGAATGTAACAATAATGTGGCTTGTAAAAGTGAATTGATAAGGAACCATTCCCACCATGTTGCCAATCAAGACAAACATGAAAAGGGAAAACACAAAAGGAAAATATTTTTTTCCATTATCACCGACTGTATCACTAAGAAGTTGGGCAATGAAATTATACATTAACTCAGAAATTAACTGCATTCGTGATGGAATGATTGAACGCGGGTTAACAGTCAGAGTTAGAAAAAGAGTAATAACAGCAACAGTTATAACCATAGATAGAGAAGAGTTTGTAAATGAAATATCATAGTTTCCTAATTCCGTATTTGAGTACGGAACGATCTCGAATTGCTTTAGTGGACTGTCTTTTGCTGCCATAAATTATAAGAATGAATACTTTTTATTTATTGTTTTTCAATGCGACGCATTACACGATAAACATTCAAAAATCCAGCTATTGCACCAAAAATAAAGAAAATAATTAAGCCAAAGGGTTTTGTGCCTAAATATTTATCCACAATAAGACCTATACCCACGCCAACTACCAAGGCTGCGATGATTTCGGTGCTAATCTTAAATCCAAATCCAGCACCACTTTGCTTTTTTTGCTTTGGAGGAGGGGAATTTGTTGTTTCTGCTGTGTCGATTCGTTCTTTTAACTTTTGTAGTTTTTCGTCATCAACCATTACTCACCGTCTTGCTCCCTGATTTCAATTGCTTTTTCTAGGTCAACAGAGACTAGTTGAGATACACCTTGTTCAGGCATCGTTACACCAAATAATCTATTCACCCTAGCCATAGTCATACGGTGATGCGTTATTACTAAGAATTTTGTGCTTGAAGTTTTAGCAATCTCTTCTACTAAGCTGCAAAAGCGATCGACGTTTGTATCATCAAGAGGAGCATCCACCTCATCCAGGACACAAATTGGAGCAGGATTTGATAAGAATACTGCAAATAGAAGTGACAAGGCTGTTAACGCTTGTTCACCCCCCGATAACAATGTCAAATTTTGTAATTTCTTACCAGGTGGGCTAGCATAGATTTCTAAACCTGCTTGCAAAGGATCTGACTCATCCGTAAATTTTAAATAGGCTTTACCGCCACCAAATAGTTGCACAAATAATTTTTGAAAGTTTTCATTTACGACACCGTATGCCGCAAGTAATCGTTGACGACCCTCCGTGTTAAGTGAGTCAATCGCTTCACGAAGTTTTGCAATGGCAGCTAGCAAATCACTTTGATCTTTTTTAATTGAGGATACTTTTTCTTCCAACTCATGAGACTCTTGTTCTGCTAAAAGGTTTACACCACCCAACCTTTCTTGTTCTGCAATTAATCGCTCTAAACGTCTTTCTAAATCATCTACCTCACCTAATATCTTGTTTGGATTTATTTCCGCAAGAGCAAAAAGACCACTTAATTCTATTCCGATACGTTCTTTTACTTGAGAACTTAATTGTCTTATTGTTTCGTTAATTGTTTCAATAGAACCTTCTAGACGAATTTTTTCTTCACGCAATTCTGTAAGCTTCACTTCTTCTAATTTTAATTTTTTATTTATCTCATTAGCAGCTTGTTCTTGCTTTTGAAGTTCACCTGCAATTTTTTCATATTCTTGTTTGTTATCATTGATGAGAGATTGCAATCTTGTTTTTTCAGTCGAAATAGTATTTGGCATAGAACGTAACTCTTCTAAATCTTGATGAAGTTTGACTTTTCTATCTTTTAACTCATCAAGTCGTTGCTGTGCTTTAGATGAAATATCCATCCATTGTTGTTCTTCTTTAGTGAGTTGTTTTAATCTTCTATTTTTTAGTTGTTCTAAAACGGCTTTAGTAGATGAGTTTTGTTTTCCTTTAGATACATATCCATCCCACCTCCAGATTTCACCTTCAAGACTTACTAAAATTTGACCTGGTAAAAGATTTTCTTGTAAATTGAGTACTGAAGATTTTTCCTTAATTAAACCAACGAAATCTAGCTTTTTTTTCAAGTTTTCCGGGGCTTTTATAAGATTAGAGAATTTCGTTATTCCATCTGGAAACACAGAATTTTGATCATATGTTAACACTCGCCAATGACTAGCCTGTTCCTCATTGATGGATGCAATCAACTCATCTGAAAAAACAGCAGCTACAGCTTTTTCGTAACCATCTTCAAAATCTAAGTAATCAATGATAGGATTGTTATTGCGCTGTGAACCAGTTTCGATATTATCTTTATCGTTACTATCTAAAAATAAATCACCTTGTTGTTTTTCTAGAATAGATTTTTCCTCTCTAACTCTTTCCATGTTTTCTTGTGCATCATCAAATAAGAATTGCTCACGATCCATATCATTTTTTATTTGTTGAATTCGAATCTGCGTTTCTTCTACTGCACTATTGGCACGATCAATTTCTTTTTCTTGATTATCAAGATTGATAGTATGTTTTTGAAGTTCAGCAGCAATTTGACTTTCTTTAAGTCGCATGGTTGGTAAGGACTCTTGAACTTTTTCATATTCCACGTTAACTTTTGCTACTTCTTGAGTTTGATCGGAGACAAGATTATCCTGATCTTTTAATTTAGCACTGACATCTTCTAATTTTGTTTTTTCAACTTCCCACCGTTTATAAAATACAGCAGCTCTTGCTTTAGTAATATCTTTTTGAATATTTTTGTAACGCTCCGCTTGCTTGGATTGTTTTTTTAATACTTCTAACTGTTCTTCTTGAGCCTTTAATAAATCTTTGACTCGCTCTAAGTTTGTTTCGGTTGCATTTAATCTTAACTCCGCTTCATGCCTTCGTGAGTGTAAGCCCGTTATGCCTGCCGCTTCCTCAAGTAAATTTCTACGTTGCTCTGGTTTAGCTGCTATAATAGCCCCGACTCTTCCTTGGCTAACCATTGAGGTAGATCTTGCCCCAGTAGCCGCATCAGCAAATAGAAGCTGGACATCTTTTAATCGCACCTCTTTTCCATTTACGCGGTATTCAGAACCTTCCCCTCGCCAAATACGCCTGGTGACCTCAATTTCATCACTCTGATTAAACAAACTAGGCGCTTGGCGGTCGGTATTGTCTAAATCAATAGTTACCTCAGCAATATCCCAGGCAGGGCGCCCAGAGGTTCCATTAAATATAACATCATCTAACTCACTCCCTCGCATTTGCTTGGGGGATAATTCACCCATAACAAAACGAAAAGCCTCAACGAGATTAGATTTACCACAACCATTTGGACCAACGATCCCTGTGAGACCTTGTTCAATAATTACCTCAGTGGGTTCAACAAAAGACTTAAAGCCTTTGACTTTAAGTTTCTTAAATTTAATCATTAACTATTCTGATAATATTTTATCAATGATTTGTCTAAATTCTTTTATATTTTTATTACCTTCTACAATATTGCCATTAATAACAAAAGAGGGGGTAGATTTTATATTAAACTCTTTTTGAGCAGCCATAACACCCTCAAGAATTAAGTTTTCATTATCTAAATTACTATAACAACTATCAAACTCATCTTTAGTCATTCCACCACTTTGCATAATTTTATAAAGTTCTTTTTTGCTAACTTTTGGATCTCTATCAACCCAAGTATTCTGCAATTGATATAATGCATTCATGTAGTCGTAGCGCACATCTCCTGGAATACAGCGCATCATCATACTTCCCAGTAAAGCTGGATAATTAAAGGGATAATCACGGAAAACCATTCTTACTTTACCAGTATCTATGTACTCTTCTTTCAGATCAGGAAGAGTATTTGTATGAAAATTAGCACAGTGTGAGCAGGACATAGAAGCATATTCTATAATCGTAATAGGAGCATTTTCATCGCCAATAATAAAATCATCTTCAGTAATTTCTAAAGCGGATGTTTCATTAGCCAATACTAGCTTTGAAACAAATATGTTTAAAATAATCCAAAAAAATAGGTAAGTTAATTTTTTCATTTATTATCCTCTCTCTTAATTGATGCACCTAAATTGACAATAGATTTTTGAAGTTCTTCATCATGAATAACGTCAATTTCATTTTTAATTATTTCTTTTTCTTCTTCACTAATCTTCATTTCATTAAGTTTATGATTAACTTTTGCTTTTGGAATATAGTTTTGCTGAAGACGCAAATCAGCGATAGCTTTGTATCCAAAAAAACTATTAATTTTCTCAATAATTGTATCTTTGTAGTGTTGAAATTCAACAGCAGCAGCTGGAGAAACTTTGACATGAAGAAAGTTTTTAAAGATAGGTTCGTCCAGTTCATTCAACTCTTCCGTTACTCTTGAAATTCTATCTGGTTCGGAATGATCAGCAAAAAAAGTGCCAACGATTTGAGGCCATTTAGACATAATGAGGAACTCATTTTTCCCAAATTTGCTAGAA
>CACIRR010000042.1 GCA_902589095.1 uncultured Alphaproteobacteria bacterium
TTGTATTGATAATCCCATGGTAGGCTCATCTAATACGATAAGATCTGAATTAAAATACAATGACCTTCCAAAAGCAACACCTTGTTTTTCACCACCAGATAAACCCATCACTGTTGAGTCTACTGTAATAGCTTTAGAGGTGAAACCTATATAATCTCTTAATATTTTTTCAGCTTCTTTTCGTTGTTTTTTTATATCTAAAAATCCAAAAGCATTTGTAATTTCCCTGCCAGCAAAAATATTTCTCCATAATTCTTGTTGATCACAAAGAGCTCTTTCTTGATAAACAGCTTCGATCCCCATTTTTCTCGACTCAGCAACTGATTTAATATTAACTTCGTTCTTATTAAAAAAAACTTTTCCAGAAGTAGGTCGATGAACACCAGTAATAACTTTAATTAAAGTAGATTTTCCTGCACCATTGTCACCAATCAGTGCCACTACCTCACCTTTATTAATTTTAATATTAATATCTTTTAAAACTTTTACTGCTCCAAAGTTTTTATAAATATTTTCTAATCTTAAAAGTTCTTCTGTCATACGAGAATACAAACCTGCCGTTTGGCAGGTTTGTAAATATATTTATTATCGAATTTGTACAGCTGCTAATGGAGCAATTGCATCAACGTTATCCGCAGTAACAAATGCAGCACCTGTATCCATTGCTAAACCAGCCATTCCGTATTTAGTGCTTAGGAATAGTTGAACAATTGGAATATATCCTTGAATAAATGGTTGCTGATCAATAACTACATCAATGTAACCAGAATTAATTCCATCAACAATTGGAGCTGAAAGATCAAAACCAGCACCGCAAACTTCTTCAGTACCATGACCAGCAGCTTTCATGTATGTAGGTAAACTTGCTGTTAAACCACCATGGTCTGTAATTGCCATCTTAATATCAGGATTTGCACTGTAAGTAGCGACATACATAGGTGTACCTTGTGATGCATCTGAGTTTACGTTATCAGGAATTTCTTGATAAACAACTTCTACACCCATATCTTCCACACCTGCAATAGCGCCCTTAGTTCGTTCACCTCTATTAGGCATACTAGCAAGACCCCAGATAAATGCTTTATCACCAGCTTGTAAACCGCAAACTTCTACAGCTTTTTTACCAAGATTATATCCTGCATCAAATAAGTCTGCTCCAGCATATCCAAAACCTTCAGTTTTGTATTCAGCTTCTAGATCAGGCAGAGGAGTGTTCATAGTTGTAATTACTATTCCCATTTCTCTAGCTTCTTTTATGATTGGTCGCATTGCTGCATCACCTGGAAAACCATAAATTGCAATTCCATCTGGTTGAAGTGCAACTGCTTCTTTAAATTGTTTAATCATGATTTCTGAGTTCCATTGTGACCAGTAATAATCAACATCACAACCAGTATGTTCAGCAGCAGCTACTGCACCATTGTATACGATAGTTCCAAATGGTCCACCCTCAGGTCCACCTGGAAAAAAGATAAATTTTTTATCACAGCTATAATCATTTTTAGCAATTGCTGAAGTAGATGCAAAAGCAAAAAACAATGCCACGAAAGCAAATATTTTTTTCATTTTTCCTCCTAATAAATTTTATATATAATAATCAATTTTATATGTGAAATTTAAGAATTTACAAACAATAATATGGTTATTTTATTTTTATCAAATTATAAACTATTAAAATTCAATAATACTTTGAATAAACCTAATTTTTTTTGATTTAAAATTTATAAAAATATGCTAATTTTAACATATGGATGTTGATTTAGATAAATGGTTTAAGTGCGATATAGATAAAAAAGAGTTCAAAAAACTTTGCATAAAATCGGATTGGCAAGGTTTTAAACATATGCTTATTTATTTTTCTTTTTTAGCTTTATTTGGTTATCTTGCTTATGCAACGTGGGGCACTTGGTGGTCATTATTATTTTTTTTGATTTATGGTAATATATGGGGATGCAGTGATGCGATATGGCATGAAACAGGTCATCGTACTGCTTTCAAATCAAAATTTTGGAACGATTTTTTTTATTACATTGCAAGTTTTATGGATAATTTTGAACCCATTCGATGGAGATATTCTCATTATCACCACCATACCTATACTATTTTTAATGATCCAGTTGATTTTGAAATTCATGTAAAAAAACCAACAGATCTAATTGTATTCTTCTCACACTATATTCCTTTTTCAGGTTTTGTTTTTTTTAAAAATTCTCTTCAATGGGAAACAATTAAGCATGCATTTGGCGTTACAACAGAAGTAATGAAAGTGTGCATACCAGAAAATGAAAGATCAAAATGCAGATGGTCTGCAAGAAGTCATGTGTTTATTTGGGTTGTGACAATTTTTTGCTCCATTTATTTCCAATCTTGGTTACCAGTACTTTTCATTGTCTTACCAAATTTTTATGGCAAAACACTTGTCATGCTGATGGGACTTACACAGCACGCGGGTTTACAAGAAGATATTAAAGATCATCGGTTAACTACTAGAACGGTTTATTTGAATCCTATTTTTAGTTTCTTATATTGGCACATGGAGTATCATGTTGAACATCATATGTTTCCTCAAGTACCATCTCACAACTTAAAAAAATTACATGCATTAATTAAAGATCAAATGCCACCTGCTCGAAAAGGGTTATGGGGTGCATACAAAGAGATTATACCTGCGTTAGTTAAGCAAGCAAAGGATCCAAATTATAAAATACCGTTAGCAGTTCCTAGTTAATAATTTCATTAAGTTTATAGTTCGCTACATTTGACTAATTGTTAATGATTAATTTTAGTTTATATATTTTCTTACTTCTATGAGTCTAAAAAAAATTTCTATTATAGGTGCAGGTCAAGCAGCTGCATATGCAGCTAATGAAATTAGAAAACATGATAAAGAATTAGGGATAACAATTTTTAATGAGGAAAATTATTTACCATATGAAAGACCACCTTTATCAAAAGATAGCATAACCAATAAAAAAAAATATGAAGAGTTATCTTTTTTTTCTAAAGAATTTTACAATTCAGAAAATATACAATTCATTAACAAATCAGTAAAAAAAGTTGATTTTACAAATAAAACTTTAATAACAAATGATGCAAAATTAGAACCATATGACAATTTACTTATAACAACAGGTTCAAAAAATAAAAAATTGAATTTTGGAGTGGATCAGCAAGATATTAGTGACAGTATTTTATATTTAAGAAACATAGAAGATAGCAAAAGAATAAAAGAATCAATTAATACGCATAAAACTTTTGCAATCATAGGAGGGGGCTTTATAGGATTAGAAGTTGCATCAAGCATAGCTCAGCTTGGTAAAAAAGCATATGTTATTGAAATGGGACAACAGCTGATGGGCAGAGTCATACCAACACAAATAGCTAAATTAGTGTCAAGTTATCATGAAGATAAGGGTAATGTGATTTTACTTGAAACAAATATTGTCTCGATTGAACTAAAAAATTCAGTTTATAAAATTGAACTCAACAATAAGTCAACATTGGAGGTTGATTTTATTATAGCTGGGATCGGATCAAAGGCTAATACTGACTTATTTGAAAACACATCCTTAAATATAAATAACGGTATTGTAACAGATGAGTTTTGTAGAACATCAGAAGAAAATGTATTTGCAGCAGGTGATGTGGCCAATTTTTTTCATCCTTTTTATAATATGCAAATGCGCTTAGAATCTTATCAACATGCACAAAATCATGGGATAGCGGCTGCTAAAAATATCTTAGGACAAAACTTGCCATATATGCATATACCATGGATGTGGTCTGACCAATTTGATTTAAACTTACAATTAATAGGTCTGTGTAACGATTTTGATCAAGAAATTCAGAGAGGCAATAATCTTGAAGAGGGAATTATCTATTTTTTCATTAAACAAAAAAAAATAATGGGTGCATGCGGTATTGGAAAAGTAGGCAAAGTAGGGCGAGATATACGTTTGGCAGGTAAAATTTTAGAAACTAAAGTAGACGTAGATATTGATGATATTAAAAACAAAGAAGTAAAATTAAGTAAACTTTTAAAAAGATAATTTAAGGTATTTACAAAACTATTTTCAAAATTATATAAACTATAGCATGAGTGAAATTAATGAAGGTTGGTTAGAAGTCTCTGAAGAAGCTGGTATTGAGGTTGAAGATATTGTTAGATTCGACCACGATAATAAAACTTATTGTATATATAGGTTAGAGGATGGTTATTATGCCACAGATGGGTTATGCACACATGAAACTGTGCACTTAGAGGATGGCCTTGTTATTGATGATGAGATAGAATGCCCGATGCATCAAGGAATTTTTAAGATTAAAACTGGTGAAGCCATTAGTCCTCCTGCTTGCGTTGATTTAAAAACATATCCAGTTAAAGTTGATAATGGGAAAATTTTCATTAAGATATAAATTTAATATTTAGTTTATCTTTATGAGTAGAAAAAAATTGACAGTATACGACTACCTTAGATGTAAAGGTAAAAGACAACTAAGCGTTCTTTTTGTTCATAGCGCTCAGGAGGCAAGAGCAGCAGAAGAAGCAGGGATTGATATGATATGCACATCACACGATGCTCCTCAATATGGTGTTTTTAATAGCTTTGAAGAATTAAAGAGAATTAGAGAGGCTGCACCAAATTGTTTTATGCAGTCTGGAGGAGCAGTTAATGTTGCCTCAGAATATGAGGCAATGAAGCTAGCTCATAAATATATGGATATAGGTGCCGACGTTGTTTACGGTGGGACATGGAGTTATAAATGGATCAAAGCTCTTAGAGAAGAAAATATTCCAATTAATAGTCACGTCGGTTTAGTTCCTGGTAAGGCAACTTGGATTGGTGGTTTTAGAGCAATTGGCAAAACAGCCGATGAAGCAGCTGGAGTTCTAAAACATACTCTTGAACTCCAAGAAGCAGGCGTTATTGGAGTTGAACTTGAAGTTGTTCCTCCAAAAGTAGCAGCAATTATAACCCAAAAAGTAAAAATAATGACTCTATCAATGGGAAGCGGCTCTGACTGTGATGGTCAATATTTATTTGCAAACGATGTTCTTGGTTATACTACTGGTCATATGCCAAGGCATGCAAGAGTATATA
Source organism: uncultured Alphaproteobacteria bacterium (assembly GCA_902589095.1). Lineage (GTDB taxonomy): Bacteria > Pseudomonadota > Alphaproteobacteria > HIMB59 > CACPNW01. Next base: position 5,103 of record CACIRR010000042.1, read on the forward strand.
AAAATTTCAAAAAAGAATATGATCGCTTACAAAATGAGAGAATAGAAGCATTTAAATCTTTTCATGATGATACAATCAATAAAAAATTTGATGATCCAAAAATTACAGTAGATATTGAAGATAAGGAATTTGAAAATTTTTTAAAGCTTGCCGAAAAATATTAAAAGTTATGTTTGCTGGAGAAGTAAATCTTGAAAAGTGGTATAAGCCAAATATTGATAAAAAAACTCTAAAAGAATTTTCTAAAAGATCTGACTTAAAAGGTATAGTGGATGTTGCATTGTTTGTTGTTGCTTTAATATCATCTGGGTATCTTTGTTTAGTTACTTGGGGAACCTGGTGGTCAGTATTGACATTGTTAATCTATGGAAACATTTTCTATTGTAAAATTATAAGCATACAGCACGAAACGAATCATGAAACATATTTTAAATCACGATTTTTAAACAAAATATTTTATAATTTAACTAGTTTATTAGGTGGTTTTGAGGCTGTTCGATGGAAATGGAGCCATTTTCATCATCACACTTATACTATTTTTACTCATGAAGAAGTTTACGATTATGAAAACAACAGTCCAAGACCAACTGAACCAATTCGTTTTCTTTTAAATTTTTTACCTCTTGGGCCAATTTTCAACATTCAAAAAGTCAGACATTTTACACATTTTGAAATTATAAAGCACTCACTTGGTATTGTCTCAAAAGTTGTAAAGATTACAGTTCCAGAAAATGAAATTAATAAAGTTATTAATAGCTCTAGGCTTTATGTTTTATTTTGGTTAGTCGTTATTATATGCTCTGTTTTTTTTGGAACTTGGCTACCAGTTATTATGATTTTATTACCCCCTTTTTATGGAAATACAATTCTTATGATTTGTGCAATGACTCAACATGCAGGATTAGCTGACAATATTAAGGATCATAGAAAAAGTACACGCACGGTCATTTTAAATCCTTTCTTTAGTTTCTTGTATTCGAATATGGAATATCACATTGAGCATCATATATTTCCTAAAATTCCATGCCATAATCTTAGAGCTTTCCATAAGTTTATAAAAAATCAAATGCCAAAACCTAAAAAAGGAATATTTGATGCATATAAATCAATAATACCAGCCATCTTTAAACAAGCAAAAGATAAAAACTATTTTATCGATGTTGAGACACCAAATACAAATTAGATATGAAAAAAAAAATTACTGTAAAAGATTTGCAAAATTTTAAAGGGAAAAAAAAATTAGTTTGTATTTTAATTAAGAATGAGGAAGAAGCATTGGCAGCTGACAAAGTAGGTTTTGAAATGTTAGCAACTGGTTTGGCAGGAAAATTTAAAAATGATGATGACCATCCTAATTTTGAGCAGCTAGTAAAAATGAGAGAGGCTGCACCGACCGCTTTTATGCATTGTGGAGCTCCAGATAGTTTCATTCCAACATTTGATGAAGCAAAAAAATTTTCTTTTAAGATATTAGAGCATGGTTTTGACATGCTTTATTGTAATACTCGTTTTGATTTAATCAGAGAATTATACAAAGAGGGTATTCCTTGTCTAGGGCATGTGGGACTGGTTCCTCCTAAAAGAACGTGGACTGGAGGGTTTGTGGCAGTTGGTAAAACAGCAAATGAAGCTATGTGGGTTTATGATCAATGTTTAAAAATTCAAGATGCTGGAGGTGTTGCGATTGAAATGGAATGTGTTCCCTATAAAATTGCTGAAGCTATTTCCAAAAAAGTTACCCCAACTGTTATGTCCATGGGAAGTGGTCCTGGGTGTGACGTTGAATATGTCTTTGGTTGCGATATTTTAGGAACAACAAAGGGAAGAATCCCTAGACATGCTAAACAATATAGAGATTTTCAAAAGGAATTTTCTAGACTTCAAAAAGAGAGGGAAGATGCATTCCAAGAGTTCTATAATGATGTCCATTCTGGCGCATTCCCTGAGAAAAAAAATATTGTTGAAATTAATGAAAATGAATTAGATATATTCTTAAATAATTTGGAAAAAAGAGGTTAATTAATGAGCAAAGACAGATTAAACGATGAAAACTTTGGAACTAGAGACAAAAGAGGGAATTGGAAACCATTTGGTACTATAGGAATTAATCCTCCACGAGAAATTTTTACTAATCCAATAAAATTATTTCAATATGTCTTTAAATACCCAGGTATTTTTTTCCCTTGGACATTTGTATTTGCATCTATCACTGTTGCCACTTATTTATTTTTGACACCTTCTTTAGAGACTATGAAAACCTTGGAATTTGGTTGGATAGCTTTTATTTTTATTAGAAATGCATTAATCATTTTAATATGGACCGGTTTTTTTCATCTTAGATTTAAAAATCAAGGAACCTCTTTTAAATATAATCCAAAACCTCTAGAAGAAAATAATCCAACTTTTTTATTTAATAATCAAACTAAAGATAATTTATTCTATACATTTTGCAGTGCTATCCCATTGTGGACAGCTTATGAGGTAATAACTTTTTGGGCTTTTGCAAATCAATTAATCCCATACGTAAGTTGGGAAGCTTATCCTGTATATTGCTGTTTTATGTTTTTTTTAGTGCCGTTTATACGTGATGCTCATTTTTATCTAACACATAGATTGTTGCATTGGGGACCTTTATATAGAGTCGCACACAAAGTGCACCATCGTAATACCAATACTGGTGCTTGGTCAGGTATGTCAATGCATCCAATTGAACATATTTTATATTTTTCGGGTATACTAATTCATTGGATAATTCCATCCCATCCTCTGGTAGCAATGTATCATGTATTTCATGCAGGTTTGGCTCCTACTCCAGGACATACTGGTTATGAAAAGATGACCTTTAAAAATGGTGTATCAATTCCCACAGGGGATTATATGCACTATATTCATCATAAATATTTTGAATGTAATTATTCTGGAGGCAATACAAGTTTTTTAGACAAACTGATGGGAACCTTTCATGACGGATCTGAAGAGGCAACAAAAGAAGTAATGGCACGTATAAAAGATAAGGCACATTATTTATAAAAAAACTTAATTATCTTTGAGCAATATATCTGTAGCGAGATTTGCTATCGCCATTGCTGGGGCATTAGTGTTTCCGCTAACTAATCTAGGCATCATTGAAACATCAAAAACTCTTAAATTTTTGATACCATAAACTTGTAGCTTTGTATTTAAGACGGCATCAGGATCTCCATCCTTGCCCATTTTACATGTACCAACTGGATGCCAATTAGTCTTGACTGTTCTTTTGCAATAACTTTCCAGTTCATTATTAGTTATAATATCTTTACCAGGTAAAGTTTCGTCTATGACAATGTCACTTAAAGGTTTTGACTTAACTACTTTACGTGCAATTTTGACACTATCTATCATTAAGTTTAAATCTTCTTTATTTGAAAAAAAGTTTGGATTAATTAATGGCAAGTCTAGTGGATTTGAAGATCTTAAATTAATTGAGCCTCTAGCCTTTGGGTTCATAATGCAAGAAGTTAAGGTTAATCCATGACTTTGTTTTATATCTTTGGTATCCCTATCAGTGTACATTATTTGAACACAGTAAAGTTTTATTGGAGGGTCTATACTATCTTTTAAATTTCTTGGATTTAAAAAAGCACATGTTTCAGCTGCATTTGATGTTACAGGTCCTGAGTTAAAAAAAATATACTGCAGACCATTAATAATCTTTCTAATACCTTTATCTTGTTTAAAATAACCATAACCTTTTTTTGCTGAAACTACATAGGGCACTTCATGATGATCTTGAAGATTTTTACCAACACCCTTCAAATTTAATATTGTTTTAATTTGGTTTTTTTTAAGTTCATTTTCATCACCTATACCTGAGTGCATCAAAATCTTTGGAGATATATAAGCGCCTGCTGTTAGAATAATTTCATTGTTAGCAAAATATTTCTTTATTATACCTTTTTCATAAACCTCAACTCCAATAGCTTTATTCTTCTCAATTATTATTTTAGTGACAATACTTTTTAATTTTATTCTAAAATTTTTATTTTTTCTGATTGGTGTGATAAAAGCATCAACAGCACTACATCTTTTTCCATAATTTGTTGTTAACTGCATCAAGCCAACGCCATATTGCTCACCATCATTAAAATCTGAGTTGTAAGGAAGACCTAATCCTTGCATTGTTTTGATATATAAGTCTGTTCCCTT
>CACIRR010000043.1 GCA_902589095.1 uncultured Alphaproteobacteria bacterium
CTAGTTGAGGCAAAAAAAAGACTTTTAAGAGGAGAACTTGTTATTTTTCCCACAGAAACTGTCTATGGCATTGGTTCTAACGCAGAAAATGAAGATGCTGTAAAATTAATTTATCAGGTTAAAAAAAGACCTTTTGATAATCCTCTGATATGTCATTTTGCAGACATGAGTGAAATTGAAAAAAATTTTATATTAAAACAAAAAGATATGGAATTAGCTGAAGCTTTTTGGCCAGGCCCCCTAACACTTATTTTAGAAAAAAAAGAAGATTCCAGAATAAATAATTTGCTCTCAAATAAACAAAATCTTGTTGGCTGTAGAGTGCCTAATAATAAAATAGCATTGAATCTGTTAAAAAAGTTAGATTTTCCATTAGCTGCACCAAGTGCCAACATTGCTACTAAAACATCTGTTACTTCGATATCTGACCTTGATGATGAACTTAAAAAAATCTTTTATATTGACGGAGGTTCTTCAGTACTTGGTTTGGAGTCTACTGTGCTTCAGACCACGAATGAAGGATGCAAAATATTTAGGTTAGGCAGTCTAACAGTGGAAGAAATCAAAAAAAAATTTACTGAATATAAAATTGAAACAATGGGGTCAAATTTATCACCAGGTAATCAATTAAAACATTATTCTCCAAACAAATCCATTAGAATTAATGTAAAAAATGTTTTTGATGGTGAAGCTTTACTTAATTTTGGCAAAAACAATTTAAAATCTAATATCAAGGATCTAAATTTAAGTATAAAAGCAGATTTAAGTGAAGCAAGTTATAATTTTTATAATTTTCTAAACATATTAGATAAAAGTAAATGCAGTGGAATTGCCGTTGCCCCTATCCCCAATCAAGGTTTGGGCAAAACAATAAACGACAGACTTAAAAGAGCTGCTTATGAAGACTAGTGAGGTATTTAATGATTTAATTAATATAGTTGGAAAAAAAAATATACTTACGAATGATGAAGATTTGACAAAATATAATAATGATTGGAGAGGCTTTTATAAGAATAAGAGTTTATGTGTACTATTTCCAGAAAGTGCGAATATTATAAAAAAAATTGTTAAGTATTGTTATAAAAAAAATATTAAAATTGTTCCACAAGGAGGCAATACAAGTTTAACTGGATCATCAGTTCCATCTTATAATAATAAAGAAATTATAATTAACTTTTCTAAACTCAATAAAATCCTAGAAATTGATAAAAACAACTTAACGCTACTCGTTGAGTCAGGTTCAGTATTATCTAATATTAAAGAATATCTTGATAAACAAAATTATTATTTTCCAATTGATTTATCTTCTTCAGGCTCGTGTATGATTGGCGGCAATATTGCCACAAATGCTGGAGGCATTAATGCCTTGAAGTATGGAAGTACAAAAGAAAATATAATCGGACTTGAAATAGTGACTGGAGATGGATCAATCATAACATCATTATCAAAAATGAAAAAAAACAACACAGGTTACGATTTAAAATCTATTATTTGCAATTCTGAGGGAACGCTTGGTTTAATAACAAAGGTATTACTCAAAATATTTCCCAAACCTCAAAATAATTTTACTTTCTTTGCTGCTTATGATGATCTGCAAACATGTATAAAATCATTTAATCAAATTAGAGAACTTTATTATGATAAACTTGAAAGCGCTGAATTAATACCCAATTTGTCTTTTGAAGTATGCATAAAAAATAATTTTTTAAAAAAACATTTTTTTGAAAAAAAAATGCCCTGGTATATTATTTTTCGGTTAAATCTTTATGAGGATAAGAACTTGTTTCAAGATATTTTTGAAAAAAATTTCAATAAAATAAATAAAAATATAAGTGATATTCTTCTTCCTCATTCTATCGATCAAGAAAAAAAAATTTGGAAATTTAGAGATGATTTAGTGGAAGCATATAAGATGGAGGGTAGAATTGTTACGAATGATATCTCAATCCCTCTTAATAGAATGGATAGTTTTTTCAAAACTGCAGAAAAAGAAATAAAAAAAATGAGTTCAAAAATAAAGATACATCCTTTTGGACATATTGGTGATGGAAATATTCATTATAATATGATTTTACAAAATAATATTTCACATGAATCCTATTTAAAATTAAGAAATAAAATTTATTCTTTTGTTAATGAATTAGTTGAAGAATATGGGGGTAGTTTTAGTGCTGAGCATGGCATAGGTCAGATTAAAAAAAATAGTTTACTAAAATTTAAATCTAAAAATGAAATAGATATTATGAAAAAACTAAAAAAAGTGTTCGACCCTAAAAATATTCTTAACCCTGGAAAAATTTTCGATGCTTAGTTTAACTATTTAAATAATCTCTAATTTTATAATATAAAATTGCGCTCGAATAAATTGGCCTTCTAAATATACTACCAAGTGGAATAGACATATGATTGATATCACTAAAAAATTTAAATCTTTCGTGATCACCGTGAATATTCTCTCCAATTAATTTGCCAGCAAGCACACTTAGAGCTAATCCATGACCAGAATAACCAAAAGCATAAGAGACTTTATTATTCATCAACGTCCCAAAATGAGGCAATCTATTTACAGTAATAGCTAGGGTGCCACCCCAAGAATAATCAATTTTTACATTTTGTAATTGAGGAAAAACTTTTGTCATTCTCTTAGAAACAAACGATGTTGCATTTTTAACAAAATTAGAAGTGAATGTTTCTCCTCCACCAAAAATCATTCTCCAATCTTCGGAAAATCTATAATAGTCTATAATAAACCTAGTATCACATACAGCATAATTGTTTTTTATTATTTGTCTTGCTCTCTTTTCGCCTAAAGACTCAGTTGCTACAACATAATTATTTATGGGCATAAATTTATTTTTTTTAGAACCTAAAATAGAGTCCAAATAGCCATTGCAAGCAACAACAACCTGATTAGCACGAATAAGTCCTTTTTTAGACATAACTTGAACTCTATCACCCTCTTCTTTAATTTTTTCTATAGGAGTGTTTTCAAAAATTTTAACATTATTTTTTTGAGCAACTTTAGCCAAACCAAGTGTAAGTTTTAGTGGATTAAGGTGATAACTCCCTGAATTCAGCAAACCGGCTAAATACATTTTTGAATTTATTTCTTCTCTAATTTTTTCTTTATTAAAAAACTTATATCCTTCAAAATCATAATTTTTAGCCATATGTTCAATCTCAAATTTATACTCATCGATATCTTTCTCAAAACATGCGGTAGACATAACTCCATTCACAAGATGACAATCAATTTCATTTTCTTTAATTAGATTTTTAACATCTTCAACTGCCTCAAGTCCTAATGACCAAAGTTCCTTCGCATGTTTCAACCCTAATTTTTTTTCGATAGTAAATTGGTCTTTTCTCATTCCAATTCCCAACTGTCCTCCGTTTCTTCCAGAGGCTCCCCATCCTATTTTTCTTGCTTCACACAATATTACTGAATATCCTTTTTTACTGAGATTAATTGCACTTGAAATACCGGTTAAACCTCCTCCAATAATACAGATGTCTACATCTATGTCAGAAGTTAATTGATCTTGAGAGTTTAAATCTTCAACAGAACTCCTATAAAAACTAATTTTTTCATTATCATGTTGTTCATAGGTTTGATTTTTGTTAAACATAAAGAATATATATGTCTTTATCTAATTTATTCCTCTAAACAAGAATAACTCTAACTTTATATTTCCTATGAAAGAAAACTTTGAAAAATGGCTTAATGATCACTCAATTACTGAAGTTGAATGTCTTGTTCCTGACCTCGGAGGTATAGCAAGAGGTAAAATTCTACCTACTAAAAAATTTATTCAAGGTTTAGAAAATGATAGTCACAGATTGCCTCAATCAGTTTTTATTCAGACTATTTCAGGTGGGTATGCTACCGAAGATGAAGAATTGCCCGTAGATGTTTACAACCCAACAGATATTGATGTAATTTTAAGACCTGATTTTAGCACAATACGAAGTGTCCCATGGTATGAAGACCCAACGGCACAAGTAATTTGTGATGCGGTTAATCTCAATGGTACACATGTAATAAATTCTAGCCGATCAGTTCTTAAAAAAATTTTAAAGCTTTTTGACGAATTAGGTTATGAGCCCATTGTTTCACCCGAAGTAGAATTTTACTTAGTTAAACCAAATCCTGACTCTGACTATCCATTAGAAGTGCCAATTGGGCAATCTGGAAGAGAAGAAACAGGTAAACAAGCATTTGGAATTGATGCAGTAAATGAATTTGATAATTTATTTGAAGATGTTTATAATTTTTGTGAAGATCAAAATATAGAAATCGATACAATTAATCATGAAAGTGGATCTGCTCAAATGGAAATTAATTTTCAGCATGGCGATCCGCTTGAATTGGCCGATCAAGTATTTTTATTTAAAAGAACCCTCAGACAGGCTGCTATAAAACATAAATTATATGCAACTTTCATGGCAAAACCTATGGAAAATCAACCTGGAAGTTCACTACATTTACATCAATCTCTAATTCGAAAAAAAAATAAAAAAAATGTCTTTTTTAGTAAAACTAGTACCATTTCAAATTTAATGAAAAATTATATTGCGGGTCTTCAGACTTATACTCCAAATCTTATGCCAATACATGCGCCTAATATTAATTCATATAGACGTTTGTTTGCTACTTGGGATGCACCTAGAAATACAAACTGGGGCTTAGGAAATCGATCCTGTGGTTTTAGAATACCTTCAAACGAAGAACATAGTATGAGAATTGAAAATAGAATATCAGGAGCTGATACTAATCCGTATTTGGTGTTTGCAGCAAATTTAGCTGCAGGTTATTTAGGTATTAAAAATAAACTTAAACCAACTCCTGAAACTAAAAAAAGTGTTTTTGGCAAAGATAAAAGTTCATTACCAAAAAACGTAGAAGAAGCGATTCTGTTGTTTGAAAATGATGAGCATATAAATGAAGTGTTTAATCAAAAATTTATAAGAACAATTGCAGCTATTCGGAGAGTTGAAAATCAAGCATATCTAAAAGTAGTAAGCTCCTGGGAAAGAGAGTACTTGCTACTTAATGTTTAAGTAATACTATTTTCTAAATGTTTTAAATACCAAGACTTGAATTTCTCTAAACCTTTTTCCATTTCTGATAAAGGCCCAGGTACATATTTTTCTGACAACACACCCTTTTGATTATCTTCTATAATTCTTTTATCTGCAACAGTAGTGACATCCCACATCCATTTCATCTCATCAAGATTATAGTCTTTGCCCTCTTCTGCATCTTTATGCACAAGCCACATTAATTCTACCTGAGTGTATAAAGGTGACACTGGTATAAAAGTAAATAATGTTGCAAAATCGTTACACATTAAAAGACTATTAAAAGGTGATGTGCCAACTGAAGTGTAGCCACAGTCATAATCTGTAAATTTGCCCATTAATTTGGATATAGGTTGACCTGATTTAGTCTCAGTAAACATACCTTCCTTCAAAGGAGTTCTCTCCGCACTTCTAGAATAATCGTTAAATTCTGTTTCTGAATACTCTCCAGTTAAGTGACCCATTTTTTTTACTTTTTCATTCCATTCGGATAGAACTTTATCAAATTTTTCCGAAGCAGGTCCTGTATTACTTCCTGCGCCATAGGCAATAATATAATCTTTATCATGTACTTGACAATATTCAGGGTGTGATGGCTGACAATGATAACATTCATGAAAATTATCAAGAGTAAGTTTCCAATTACCATGAGTTGGATAGTATTGCCTATGCGCAATTTTTGCATCAGCTAAACCATGAAATTCTATAAATTTTTTTGTTGGCGATATAAATTCATCAAAGCTGTTAGGTTTTTCAGATAAATTAATAAAAATTAAACCTTCAAAAATTTTTACATTACATTCATGCAAGTGCCATTGGCTTTTATCAAAATTTTTTTCCATCAACCTTGCGCCTCTTAAAGATCCATCTAAATTATAAGTCCAAGCATGATATGGGCAGATTAAAGCTTTTGTATTGCCTTCATTTTCTAAACAAATATGAGAGCCTCGATGACGACACACATTATAATGAGCGTGTACCAAATCATCTTTATCACGAATAATGATTATTGATTCTTTCCCAATATTAAAAAGAAAATAGTCACCATAGTTTGGTATTCTAGACACATGACCTACAAAAACCCATTGTTTTGAAAAAATATTTTTAATATCAAGGTCAAAAATATCCTCATTTACATAAAATTCTTGATCAAGAGTTAAATTACTTTTTTGCTTTTGAATTAAGTTTTTTAGGTCAGTTTTATTCATATTTAATATTATAATATTGATTGAATAAGCATTCAATGAAATTTATAGTATCTTATGGCAAACTTGTACCACAAGGACATTTATAAATTCGAAAAGCCTATTAATAGTTATTGGGAGTCTACAATTGACAAACGAGAAGACTACCAAGTTTTTGACAAAGATATGAATACAAATGTAGTTGTAATTGGCGGAGGTTACACAGGGATGTCATGCGCCTTATCTTTAGCTAAAAAATATAATGAAGATGTTGTTTTACTCGAAGCAGGTCATATAGGTTGGGGATCTTCTGGAAGAAATGCTGGTTTCTGCTGTATCCCTCCTGCAAAAATGTCTGTTAAACAAATGTTCAAAAAATTTGGAAGAAAAGAAACAAAGAAATTTTTTCAAAATACAATTGAAGGTTCCAAGTTCACTAAAAATATTATTTCAGAGTACAATATTGATTGCGATCTAACAGGAGATAGAAATTTTGAAGTTGCACCTCATCCAAGTTACTTTGAAAGTATTAAAGATGAAGCTGAAACCTATAAAAAAGAATTTGGAATTGAAACTCAAGTTTATTCAAAAGAAGAGTTTAACGAAATTGGTCATGGTGGAAATGAGCAATTTGGAGCAATGTCATATCAACCAGGTTTTGCAATTAATCCGCTTAAATTTTTACTAGGCATGGCGAATGCAGCAAAAAAATCAGGAGTAAAGATTTTTCAAAAAAGTAAAGTTACTAAAATTGAAAAAAATAATGGAAAATATAAAATCATTTCAAATGGTCACACTATTAAAGCTAATAAAGTTGTTATGGCAACTAATGGTTTTTATAAAGATGATATTTTTCCTAAACTAAACAATATGATACTACCTGTAATATCTAATATAATTATTACAAGATCACTTACAAAAGATGAAATTGACTCACATAATTTTATTACAAATAATCCTGTTTTAAA
>CACIRR010000044.1 GCA_902589095.1 uncultured Alphaproteobacteria bacterium
AACTCTATCTAACCTCGAATACCGTTTGTGAAAAAAATTCATCCTATTATCAAAACACCTATAATTTTTCTGATGGTTTTGTTAGAAATTTTCATCATGCTCATTTAAATGGAGAATTTGCAAATGCCTCATTAAAGGGTTGTTTTTTTTTAAAAGATAAAAATGTATGCTCTAATAAAACAAATATTATCCATAACGCTGAACATTGTGTCAGTGATCAAACATACAAAGGTGTATTAAATCATCATTCTAAAGCAAATTATTATAGCAATACTTTTGTATCTGAAAATGCACAAAAAACTGAAGGTTATCAATTGAGTAAAGGAATATTATTAACTGATAATTGTTCTTTTTTCTCAAAGCCAGAGCTTAGAATTTTTGCCGATGATGTAAAATGTTCTCACGGATCTACAATAGGTCCCGTAGATGAGAGTGCTTTATATTATTTACGTTCAAGAGGCATTAATAAAAATGAGGCAATGAAAATGATTATTTCATCTTTTATTGAGGAAGATTTGAAAAATCTTGATACTGATAGTGCAAAAATAATAATTAATAATTTATCAGATTATTTAAACAGCTTAATAAATGATTGAGAACTTAAAAAAGAGATTTCCTGTTTTTGAAAAAAACAAAAATTTAGTTTTTTTTGATACTGCTGCTTCGGCACTAAAAGTTGATAGTATGATAAAAGCAGTAAATGAGTGTTATTCATATGAATATTCAAACATTCATAGAGGAATATATGAATTGAGTTCCAAATTAACAAAAAGATATGAAGACTCAAGATTGTCAATTAGTAAATTTATTAACTCTCCATCTTCTGAAAATATAATTTTTACAAAGAGCGCGACAGAAGGAATTAATTTAGTGTCCTATTGTTTATCAGACAATTACTTTCATGATGGTGATGAAGTATTGCTAACCACATTAGAGCATCATTCTAATTTAGTACCATGGCATTTAGTTTCAAAAAAAATTAAAATCATCACAGCTAAATTAAAATCAACTGGTGAGCTAGATTATGCTGATCTTTTAGACAAAATTAATTCTAAAACAAAATTAATAGCTATTACTCACATGTCAAATGTAACTGGTTCAATAACTAACTTTGATGAAATTAAAATTAAAGCAAAAAAATTTAATGTACCAATATTAATTGATGGATGTCAGTATGTCCCCCACAAAAAACTTGATATAAAAGAACTTGACCCTGATTTTTATGTTTTTTCAGCCCATAAATTATATGGTCCTTCGGGCCTTGGAATACTTTACATGAAAAGTAAATGGATAGATAGACTGGGGCCATATCAAGGTGGTGGCTCAATGATAAAAAATGTTAATACTGATTCAAGTACTTATATGAACGGGTTTCAAAAGTTTGAAGCAGGTACTCCACCGATAGCTGAAGTTATTGGTTTGTCGGCATCATTAAATTTTATAAATGAAGTTGGCATTGATAAAATTTTTGAATATGAAAATAAATTAACTCGGTATGCTTATAATCAAATGAAAAAAAATAACGATATAAAAATTTATGGAGATTTTAGTAACCAGACTTCCATTATTTCTTTTAATATTTACGGAATACATTTCAATGATCTAGCAATGCTTTTAGATAAAAAAAATATTGCTATTAGGACAGGTCATCATTGTGCACAACCTTTTATGAAAAATTTCAAAATATCTGGAAATGCCAGAATGTCTGTAGGTATTTATAATACAACATCTGATATAGATTATTTAATAAATTCTATAGAAGAGGCCAAAACAATTTTACAGTCATGACTGAAGAAAAGCAATTAGCAGATTTTTTACCAAATAAAAATGGAAGTTTCTATAAACAGTTTAAATCTGCAAAAGAAGCAAAATTAATTACTAAAGATGATATCGTTAAGTGCATTTCAACCGTAATGGATCCAGAAATTCCAGTTAATTTATATGATTTAGGTTTAATTTATTCGATACAAAACAATAGTAATAATGTTGTTATTGAAATGACTCTAACTAATCCAAATTGTCCAGTAGCAGGACAAATGCCAGAAAGTGTAGCAAAATCAATTGAACATATTGAAGGTTTAAAATCTATTGAAGTAAAATTAGTTTGGGAACCTTCTTGGAATAAGGCTTTAATGTCTGAAGATGCAAAACTTGCTTTAGATATTTTTTGAAATATAATATAATATAATATAATTTATGAATAATATATTAAACGTTACAGATGAAGCTTCTGTTCAATTAAAAAAAATTATATCTTCAGCTCCCTTTGGAACAATAGGTGTTGTTGTAGGAGTAGATAAGTCAGGGTGCAGCGGTTATTCATATAAGCTAGATTTTGCAACAGAAAATGATGTTAAAAATTTGGAATATGTTCAAAAAAATAGCGTAAAGGTTTTTATTGATCCAAAGGCAACAATGTTTCTTCTTGGAAGTGAGATGGATTATTCCACAGATAAGTTATCATCTAGATTTGTTTTTAAGAATCCAAATGAAAAAAATACTTGTGGTTGTGGAGAATCTTTTTCTGTATAGTGGCTTTTCTAAAGTTAAATTTAATTTTAAGAAAATATTTAAATTAATCAATATTTATGATTTCAAATAAAAAATTCAAAAAAATTCTTAATGATATCAAAAGAAGACCCGAAGATGCTTCAAAAGAGTTAGGAATAGAAGAAAAAGTGTTTCAGAAATATCTTAATGGAGAAATGCTAATCCCATTTGATGTGGTAAAAAAATCTGTCGAAATGTGGTCATTAAATTACAATGATTTTTTTTCAGTTGAAGATGATGCGCCCAAAGGATTTAAATATATGTCATCTTCTGATTCTGATTTATCCAAAAGATTAATGCACAGAAACAATAAACCATACTATTTGTACAAAGATACTGCATACAGCAGATTATCCCCTTTTAAACCTGAGTGGATTGAAGAGCTACTAGTCGTTGATAATAATGATCCTGAAAATAATGAAATTGCATATAATAATGGACACTTTCTTCATCAGTTTACTTATTTTATTGGTGAAGTAAATTTTTATTATATTGAATCTGGGGTAAAAAAAGTAGCAGTAATGAGTACTGGTGACTCAATGTATATTAGTCCTTATATTCCTCATTCTTTTGCTACTAGAAAAAATGAAAATAATGCAAATGGAATTATTCTAGCTTTAACTTATGCAGATAAACTTGATCATAATTGTGTTGATGAATTAAATGCTATTGGAGTTACCTTGAGTAAAAAATACAAGATGAATCTTGAGAATGAAATTCAAGCCTTTAAATCAAATCTCAAGTATTTTTTACAAATAAATTCTATAAATATAGAAACTCTATCAGAAAAATTAAATTTGCCAGAAATAACAAATTTTGAAAAAATTAATCAATTACCAGATTATGATACAATTAATAAAGTTGCTAAATATTTAGAAATTAATTTAAGGGATTTGTTGCCAATACATAATGATGCAAAAGTTACCATTAAAAAAAACTCAGAATGTAATCAGTGGTATTATCCTAATAAAAAAAATAAGACTTATATATTTACGGTTTTAGCTGGTGCAAAAAAACTTCCAGTTTCTAAGGCGTTTGAAATGCAAATACTTCAAGAAACTTATAATGAAATGTCTGATTTAGAATCTCCTACTCATCAATATGTTTATAACATAGGACAAAATCCATGTAATTTTTATGTTAATTCACATTTTGAAAAAGAAATTTTGCCTGGAGACTCACTTTACATAAAACCAAATTTAAGACACGCCTTCTCATCATTAAATTCAAAACTTTTAGTTTTAAGGACAGGAGGAAAAATTTCAGGTGACCCTCTTTACCATTTTTCACATGTAGAGGATAATCAAATATCTAGAGTGATTGATGACAACAAACAATGGTTTAACCAATGAAATTAAAATTGTGTCGTACTAAATTAAAAATAGATATAAAGTATAAAGTATTTTAAATTAATATAACTAACTTTTTGTCTTAATCAGATTTTATTATGATAATTAGTAAAAAAAATATAAAAAAAATTAACCAAATAAATAGGCCAATTGTTTTTGTTCCAATGAGTGCTGATATTATTCATTATGGTCACATAAGATTAATAAAAAAATCATCAAGATATGGAAATGTAGTCGTTGGCCTGATGACAGACAAAGGTATATCGAGTTACAAATCCAAACCATTTTTTAATTATAGAAATAGATATGAAGTCTTAGAGTCCTCTAAATATATAAGTATGATTATACCTTTAGAAGGTTTGATTTATGATAAAATATGTGAAATTATAAAACCAGAATTTTTTGTTCATGGCTCGGACTGGAATAAAGGGCCTCAAATGAATCAAAAAAATATCTTAAAAATTCTTATGAAGAAGTGGTCTGGCAAACTAATCACAATAAAATATACCGATGGTATTTCAACTAGCAAAATAAAAAATAAATTAAAAAAAGATTATTAGATTTGAAAATAATGGTAGCGGAGGAGGGATTTGAACCCCCGACATCACGAATATGAGCCGTGCGCTCTGACCAACTGAGCTACTCCGCCATTTATTAATTTATACAACCTATTTATCCAACAAGTGTTTAATGTCAATAAACATAAATTCTGATAAAAATTAAAACAAAATCACAAATATGGATCTAATTACAAATATCATGAAAATTACTATAAATATATGCCTGTTATACAAATGTTTGAAAATTTTATAATCAATTGCAATAATTTATTTTTAAAACACGGAATTCATCAATAAACTATATTAGTGATTTGTTTTCACAATTTTTTTTGTCATTATTCTTTAAAAAAATATACAGATTGTAAAAACATTAATATATTTAAATATAATTAAATGTTTTTAAAAAATAAAATTAGAAAAATTTTAGAATTTTTTATACCAATATCCATTAGACGTTTGATCTATTTTTTTTATGGATCATTTTTTAAATATCATAAATCTTATTCACAAAAAGGAGAAGATCTTATTATACTCTCATATTTTAAGGGCTTGAAAGTAGAAAAAGGCTTATACCTGGACATTGGGTGTTTTCATCCAGTGTGGATATCAAACACACATCTACTGCATAAAAATAATTGGACAGGTTATGCTGTAGATATAGATAAATACAAATTAAAATCTATGAAATTTTCAAGAGGAAAAAAGATAAATTGTATTTTGGGGGCAATTTCGCCAAAAGCAAAAAAAAAGGAAACTGCAACAATTTATAAATTTGATAGAACATGGTCCGATTTAGACAGTCTTGACAAATCATTTGCTGATAAAATAAAAAATGAATTAAATATAAATTATAAAGAAGAAAAAATAGAACTTCTTGATATTAATTATTTATTTTCCAAGCTTCCTCATGTTAATTTTTTAAATATAGATGTTGAAGGAATTGACTCTAAAGTTATACTAAGTTTAGATTTAGATAAGTATGCTCCAGATTTAATAGTTTTGGAAGATAACATCTGGGGTGGTAGTGAAGAAATAAATAAAAAAATGCAGAAATATAATTATAAATTACTATTTATCAGTGGAAATTCATTAGGCTTCGCCAAAATCACAAAAATGGATCCTTTGTTAAATGAATTCAATCTTTAAATAAATGTAATAAATTAATTCCTATTATGAAAATAAATATATTAGCAAATTTCGCTGGTTCAATGGCATTAATTTTATTTCCAGCAATTTTGTTTCCATTCTATCTAATTATTTTAGATGCAGAAAAATATGGTCTATTTACTTTTTACTTTGTTATATTGTTGTATTCAAAAATTTTTGATTTTGGAATTACAGCTACTTTTAACAGATATGTTGCCAGAGGCGAAAACACAAAATTTATATACGATTTATTAAAAAACATTGAATTGGTTTTTATTTTTTTAAGCTTAACGATTTTTATAGCAATCTTATTTTTTAATAAGTTTATTATAAACAACTGGTTTGAAACGAGTGATATAAATAACAAAAATTTATTTTTATCTACTCTATTTATTACAGCAAGTGTTTGTATAAGATTTTTTATTTCAATATATCGTGGAGGTTTGAATGGATTTGAGAAGCAAGTTCTTACAAATTTTCTTAGAGTCTCATTTGAATTTTTATCTTTATTTGGCGGGCTATTTGTTGCTTATTTTTTGAGTTATTTAAATAACTTTAATTATACATTTGATATATACTTTTTATTTTTATATTTTTTTATTATTAATATTATTGAATTGTGTTTCTATAGATTCAATCTAATCAACTATTTAAATTATTCGGATAAATATTTTTTAACTTTTAATTTCAAACCTTTAAGACAAATAGCAAATTTTTTATCAATGTCAGCAATTGCAACTTTGTGTTGGTTTTCTGTTAATTGGTTTGATAGAATAATTTTTTCAGGTATCCTTAATTTAAAATATTATGGCTATTATGTTACACTTTCTTTTTTATCCTCAATAAGTTTATTCTTAGTAGTACCTATTAATACAGCGATACTTCCTAGAATAGTCAAATTATATAAAATGCAGTCTTTTGATAAAATTAATTATTATTTTCAGATTATTTTTTCAATTAATTTTATTTTAATAATGTCTAATATTGTAATGGTAAGCAATTATTCAAGGGAGGTGTTATTAATTTGGACAGGTAACTTTGAATTAGCAGAGTGGAGTAAAACGTCACTTGTATTTTATAATTTAGGCTATTCATCAGCTGCTTTGATAAATACTTTTACTTTGTATTTTTTTGCTACTGGAAGATTAAAATTTATTTCTATTGTAAATAGTATATGGGCTTTAGTTACTGTATTTTTGTTTGTAGTAGCTTCGATTTATCAAAGTGTTTTATATGCAGGTTTTTTTTGGTTTTTAACTAATATTTTTTTATTGACCGCTATTTGGTTAAGATTTTATAAAATTACTTATAACCAAATAAAATGGAATAAAATTTTTATAAATTTTTTTAAAGTAACTATTATTGGTCTCTTTTTTTATTTTTTTAATTATTTTTTCA
>CACIRR010000045.1 GCA_902589095.1 uncultured Alphaproteobacteria bacterium
TTATTGTTGAGGTTTCATAAGATATTATTGGCAATTTAGATATGGATGCATTTGCTAAGGACATACCAAATCCTTCATATTTACTTGTTGAAATATAAAAGTCACATTGAGAATATAACTTTTCTAGTTTTATTTGAGAAACTTTACCATGCAAAATAATTTTTTTAGTCAATTTATTATCAATAATTTGTTTTTTAATTTTTGCGCTATACTTTGTTTCTCTTGAGGTATCGCCAATTATATGAAGTTCAATACTATTTATTTCTTGTATTTCATTAATAAGATAATCATATTTTTTTCTATCTATTATACTGCCGCAAGTAAGTAATTTTACAAATTTACTTGGGGGTTTTTTATACTTTTTAAGTATTTCAATACCGGGTTCAACAATAGAAATAATATTAGAATTAATGTTAAATTTTTTTGAAAGAAGTTTCTTGGTATCACTTGATGTAACAATAAAATAATCAACTTTTTTATAAATATTTTTAGCTATATCTAAAAAATTATCACTTTTTTTTCCACGAAATTCTAAATACAAAGGATGATGTATTAGAGCTATAGTTTTAAAATTATTAAAAATATATTCTTCTTTTCCTAGCCCCTCTAAAACTAATCCATCAAAAATAAGAATTTTATCTGAATGTAAATTTGTAATTATATTATTTAAATATTTTAAATCTTTATTAGATGGAAATGGATAATTGTTAGATAATTCATTGAAGTGAATAGAGATATTGTTTTTTTTTGAATATTCATAAATATTATTTTCATAAATATATCCGCCGGTTTTTTGTTTAATATTACCAGGATAAAAAAAAATAAATTTATTAGATTTATTTATCAATTTCTTTCTCAAATGAAGCCCAGGCGACATTTGATTCAGTTAAAGTTATTTTTAATTTATGAAGAGTTTGATAATCCTCATTAAAATCTTTTTTCAATCGAGCACATATTCTATCATAAATATCTTTTGCTAGAAATTCAGTAGAAGTAATAATATTTTTGAATTCATCAACTTCATCTAGATTTTTGTAACTATAAAATTTTAATACTTCAGCTAAAATATTTGTAACTACCCCTAAATCCATAATTATATTATATTGGTTTACATTTTCTGAGAAAAACTCAGCATCAACGATATAAGTGGCTCCATGCATGTTCTGTGCAGGTCCAAAGACATCGCCTGGAAGAGAATGAGCAATAAGTATATTGTTTCTTACAGTAATTGAGTACATTTTAATATTTTATAGCGTGAATTATAATATTTTTATCATTTAGTATAGAGATATAATCTTTTTCTAAATTTTCAAATTTACTTGTACTATTAATTAGTACCATAAGCTTGTTGTCATTCAGAGCATTTATAGCTAACTTTAATCTAGATTTATAATTATGTTTTTTTTGAACATGAAGCGGAATATTTGACACTTGGGATGATATTAGCTTTAATCTTTTTGAATGAAATTCATTTCCTAGGTTTAGTTTTGCAACTTTTTCACCATACCAGCTTGCTTCAATAATTTTTCCGTCAAGGTTAAGTTTAGTAAATGCATTATTTAGTACATCATAATTGGAAGTTGTATTTATTATACAATCTAAATGATTAATTTTATCATAATGAATGAAATTAAGATTTAATTTTTTTGCTATACTCTTCTTTGATAAATTAATATCAGAGACATAGAGATTTTTATATCCCTGCAATTTAAAAAAATATGCTGTTAATAAACCGACAGATCCTAGCCCTATAATTAATATACTATCATTTTTTTTAGCTTGAGAGTCCCAAAATATATTTACTGCAGTTTCCATATTTGCGGTAAGCAAGTATTTTTTTTCGTATTTGTTTTTAATAAAATTAATATTACTAATACTAATCTCAAAAACAGTTTGATGGGGAAAAAGTGTAAAGATTTTTTTTCCAGTTAATGATTTTGGACCATCAATAATTTGTCCAATATTGATATAGCCATATTTGATAGGAAAACTAAAGCTGCCATCTTGAAATGGACATTTCATTATCTCAAATTGACTTTTATGGACTTTACCACTTGTGACTAGGGTTTCTGTGCCTTTAGAAACTCCTGAGTATAGAGTTTTAACTAAGACAGTTTTATCATTTTTTTTGTAATAAATGTCTTTAGATAAAATTTTAGGTTTATTTTTTTTTATTAGCCACAAAGATTGAGATTTCATATGGTTAATATAGATATATAATAGAAAAATGCGAACAAAGTTTTGGATCAATTTAACAACAAAAGATATTTCTAAATTAAGTAGAAATACAATAATTATAGTTCCTTTTTCTGCAATTGAGCAACATGGACCTCATTTACCTTTGGGTACTGACAAAATCATTCTAGATAAAATTATAAATAAATTGTGCAAAAAAAATATCAAAAGCAAAGATTTTGTTGTTTTACCTAATCTGAGTATTGGGTCATCATCAGAGCATAATAGTTTTGAAGGAACGCTATCTGTAAATTCAATAAACTACATTAATTTTTGTATCAATTATCTAGAGAATATTTTTTCTATGAAGTTTAATAAATATGTATTTTTAAATAGCCATGGTGGGCAAACTAGCCATATGGAAATTATTGCTAAAGAATTAAAAGGTAAATTTAAAAAATCAAAAATAATTAAAGCTAATTATTTCTTATTCAACGGGTATGAAAAAATTATTTCAATTAATGAACTATCTCATGGGTATCATGGAGGGGAATTTGAAACATCTTTAATGCTTTATTTGGATAAAGAAAACGTAAGAATTAATAAAATTAAAAAAGGCCGTTTATCTCCAGATTTTAAAAGCAAAAATATAATTGGTTATGAAAAAGATGTGAAGTTACAATGGAATACAGAAAATATTAGCAAAACAGGAATAATTGGCAATCCACTAAATGCAAATTCTTTAAAAGGTGAAAAATTAGCTAAAATTACAATATCAACAATTGAAAAAATTATAAAAGAGCTAAAACTGCTTTAGAATTTTAATATTCCTAAGAAGAAATATCACACTTACAATTAAGCCAATAAAAAAAATAATAGCATTGAAAGTTATAGTTTCAATAGATGTTTCTCCTGGACTATTCGTAAATATGTATCTCAAAAAATTTATAAATATTAATAATTGAATTAGAAAAATTGTTAAAAATATTGGAAGTTGTCCTTTGATATTATTTTTAATAATAATAATTAAAGATAGTGCTAGTGAAAAAAAAATAATTCCAATTATTTCACTTAAACCTGCAATAGCATGATTAAATGACCCCAAGTTACTAATTGAAAACTCATCTGTAAAAATTAATAGCTGAATTGAATAATAAAGTAGAAAAATAATATTTAGTAAAATTAAAATATTGTTAGTTTTGATCATTATGTAGAGTGAAAATCATTAAATAAGTATTATATAATAAAATTAATCGTGTTTAAAAATTTAATATTTACTATAGTTATTTCATTAATTACAATATTTTATACTAATATATCTATGGCATTAGAAGAACCAAATTATAAAATTATCAAATCTAATGAAAATTATGAAATTAGGAAATACAGCGATCGATTGGCTGTAGAGGTTGAATTTTCATCTGAAAGTTCTGGTTTCAGATATTTATTTAATTATATTTCAGGTGAAAACACAACATCAGAAAAAGTAAACATGACTGTTCCTGTCACTCAATCTACTAAAATTGATATGACCGCTCCCGTAACCCAATCAAATAAAGATGGGAAAATGTTAATGCAATTTTACTTACCCTCCAAATTTTCTATTGATAACGCTCCCATTCCAACAAACAAAAGAGTAAAATTAGTCACTATTGAAGGTGGTTTCTATGCAGTGAAACGATACTCTGGAAGAACATCAGATACTAACTACAAAAAACATTTAGAAAAACTTAAAGAAAATTTAACATTAGATAATATAGAAACGCTTGATGATGGAATTAAGGCTATTTTCAATGGCCCCTTCACCCTCCCCATATTGAGAAGAAATGAAGTCATGATGAAAATTAATTACAATGGCAGTAGTTAAAATAAAATTTAACTATAAAATTATTTCTTCAAAAATAAAAAAAAAGCAGTTGCAATGGGCAACTAATTTTTTGAAAAAAAAAATAAAAAATGCTCAAACACAAAGAAATAATAATATTGAGTTTATTCTAATTGATTATTTTTCTCAATGCCCAGATAAATATAAAGACAAATATATAGTAAATAATATCAAAGAAAGTTTTTCAATAAATCCAACACAAAAAGACTTTAGTGAAATTATAATATATGGATATGATACTAGAGGTTTAATTTATGCAATTACAGAAATTGTTGATAGATTTGAGAATCAAACAAATAAAAAGATAAATTTTAAAAATATTTTTTATAAAACTTCAGAAATTCCTAGAACAAAAATTAGAAGCATTTCTAAATGTTTTGAAAGTGACGTTGAAGATCTAAAATGGTTTTATGATAAAACAATGTGGAGAGAGTATCTCAATATGCTTATATCTAATCGATATAATAGATTTACTTTTACATTAGGAATGCAGTATAATTATCCATACGGAAATGAATTCATAAAAGATGTATATTTTTATTTAGCATATCCTTTTTTAGTGAAACCAAAGGGTTATAAAATTTATGCAGAGGGTATAAATAAAAAAGATCGGAAAAAAAATTTAAATATGCTGAAATTTATCAGTGATGAAGCAAAAAATAGAGGTTTAGATTTTCAACTAGCTTTGTGGACTCAAAGATATGATTTTGATGATGTTCCAAATGCAAATTATCAAATTAAGAATGTTCCAAAAAATTATGCAGAATACTGTAAAGATTCTCTTGAGATCATACTTAATAAATGTCCTGGTATAAATGGCTTAACTCTAAGAGTGCATGTCGAATGTGGTATACCTGAAAGAGATTATAAGTTTTGGGAAACTTATTTTAAACCTATAAAAAAATTGAAGAGAGAAATAAATTTAGATCTTCATGCAAAAGGAATCGATAATAGATTAATAAATTTAGCATTAAAAGCTACATCAAACGTTACTGTATCTCCAAAATATATAGCTGAACATATGGGCTTACCTTATCATCAAACATCAATACGTAAGCAGGAGATACCCCCTAAAAAAAAGGTAGATAAAAAATGGATTTACAGCGAGGGTAAAAGAAAATTTCTAAGGTATAGTTATGGTGATCTATTAACCAAAAAAAGGAAATATGGAATTTTATATCGAATTTGGCCTGGAACACAGAGAATATTAATATGGGGAGATCCTGATATGGCTCGAGGTTATGGAAAGCATTCAACTTTTTGTAATTCTCTTGGTGTAGAATTATGTGAACCATTATCCTTCAAGGGAAGAATGGGAACTGGAATAAAAAATGGAAGATTCAACTATTCTAAAAAAGAATTAAGAACAAAATATGATTGGCAGAAGTATATTTACACATATAAAGTTTGGGGTAAGTGTGTATTTAATTATAAAACAAAAAACGATAGTTATGAAAGGTATTTCAATAAAAATTTTGGTTCATCATCAAATGATTTAGTAAAATCATTATCATTTGCTAGCAAAATATTACCATTTTTTACTTTGGTTCATGGGGTGTCTGCATCAAATAATTCCTATTGGCCAGAAATGTATGAAAACATGAGTATTGTTAATAAAGCTCCTCACCTTCCATACAGTTATGATTTACATAAACCAAGTAGATTTGGAATGTCAACAAGCCAAGATCCTAATCTAATTATGTCTCCAATAGATTTAGCAAATTGTATTTTTTATAAAAAAAACATTAATAAATATTCTCCAATAACAATGTCTAACTGGTTTTTTGAATTTGCACAAAATTCTGAAAAATATCTTAAAAAAGCAATAAATACATATAAAAAGAAAGGAGAACCTAAATTCAAAAGATTAGAAATAGATTTACAAATTTTAATAGGTTTGGGTAAGTTTTTTTCTTATAAAATTAAATCCTCTTGTTACTGGGAATTATTCCTTAAAACAAAAAAATATAGCATAGGTTTAACATCAATTAAATTTTACCAAAAAAGTTTTTCAGAATGGAAAACTATATCTGATGTATCTAAAAAATATTATCTGCCAGACCTTACTTATGGGCCACAAACATGGTTAAGAGGAAGATGGGATGACAGATTACCTGCTATAAAAGAAGATATACAAGTTATGAAAAAAAAATTTCAAAATACTAAATTTTGTAATATTAATAATCAAAATTATGAGAAGATATTAAGACAAAAACTTACTCAGAAATTTGTGATTAAACATAAAACAAAAATAACCAAAAAGGGTTTATCAATATCTATTGATAACTTTAAAATATCAAAAAATTTAAAATTATACTTAAATTATAGAGAGATTAATCAGTCTAAAAATTGGTTAAGAAAAAAAATAAAAATAGAAGGAAATTTTATCTTTACTACTCTTTCAAATAAATTATTACAAAGCAAATACCCAATTCAATATTATTTTGAACTAGTGAATAATAATTATTCTTCTTTCTGCCCTGGATTTGTTAAAGATTTATCCAATCAACCGTATTATACATATGAATATTAATAATTTTTATCTTATTTTATTTGAAAAATTAATATTAATTGTCATAATCTTATCACTATTAGGTTGTAGCATGAATAGTCAAATTAATAAGAAATCAGAAAAGATAAATAAAGTAGAATTTAAAATAAACAAAACAAACAAGGTGACTTTTAACAATGATTAAATACTTTATATTAATATCAATATTTTTTATTTACGCATGCTCAAATACATCACCAACAAACGTAAAAACTAGTGATGCACAAAA
>CACIRR010000046.1 GCA_902589095.1 uncultured Alphaproteobacteria bacterium
AATCGTACAACTTAATTAAAAAGTCGAATTTAGATTTATCATCTAATAAGGAATACTATACATACCTGAAAAAAATTGAATTAAACTATTTGCTTTCAACTTATAAATTATCAGAGGTATGTGAACTTAAATCACAATTATTGGATGAATCAATATTGTTACCTAATTCGTTATTAGAAAAAACTGATATATTTTGCCTTACAATGGATAATAAATTATCTGAAGCTAGGCTTTTGAACTCTTTACTTTTAGACAAAGAGCAATCACCAGATCTATTTTTCCAGCAACTATTTGATTACACTGTTTTAGAAAATAAAGAGGGAGTAGTTTTTGAGTCAACAAAATCCCTACAATCAAATGAACTAATTTTTTTATATAGTGCAATGCTAAGAATTAATGAATTGCCCTTAACTGAAAAATTAATCGAAATTGACCCTCTTAATCTTTCAATTCCTGTTATACTAAGTGATCCAACGCCAATGCAAATTCGCTTAAAAGCAGTTAATAAATCGTACTATGACAATTTAGTCACTGTTGATATCTTGTCAGCACTTTATCAATCTGCTGATTTTAATTCTCAACAATTTAATAAACCTGAACAAACAATTCAGAGTTTTAATGGAGATAACGAAATGATAATGGCTTTTTATTATCAGTTGGCCAATAGGCAAATATTTCCTGAGGATAGATTAAAAGTAATCATCGAATATTGGGAATTTGCTAAAAATATTGGTTTAGAAAAAATAGCTTATTCACTATCAGAAAACATAATTCAAACTTTTACTCCATCATCAGATACTTCAACATATAGTATGCAAATTGCTATGGCTCATATTACGAATAAAAATTTTACCGAAGCTTCTAAATGGTTGAATTTCATTGATAGTGAAGAAATAAGCAAATCTCAACTTGAGTATGTTAAATTTTTGATTGAGCTAAATGAAAATAATGATTTGAATACTATTATCACCTTTTTAGAGTCATTAAACAAAAGCATAAACGATGAGGATGATATAACTATTTTAGAGACTATCGATGTCTTAAATAGATTTTTAAACATAGATAGAGAATATATATCTAACTTTAATTATGATAACATTTTAGATCAAAGAGTAATGCCTTCATATTTTTTAATCACAAATCTCAATCAACATATCAGCCAATTAAATAATATGCATCTTTTTATGCTTGCTGCAATTTCAATGGAAAATAAAAAATGGCATGAGTTGCATCCTGAGCACTTACTACTTGTATTAAAGGCTTATAATACCTACGATCAAGGTTCGTTAATTAAACCTATTATTCTTGAAATTTTAAGGGATTTAAATGTAACTAAATGAATAGATACTTAGATTTTGAGAATGATATTGAAAATATTGAGAAGTTAATAACTGAATTAGATAAAAATAAAAATAACTTCAAATCTGAAAATACAAAATTATTAGATAAGAAGAATAAATTATTTAAAAAAATTTATTCAAATTTATCTGCTTGGGATAAAGTTCAAGTAGCAAGACATCCAAATAGACCCCATGCAAAAGATTATATAAATCTAATTTTTAGTAATATTATTTACCTTCATGGTGATAAAAAATTTGCTGATGACTCAGCAGTATTAGGTTGTCTTGCAGAAATTTCTGGACAATCAGTAATTGTAATAGGTACTGAAAAAGGTAATTCAATGGAGTCTAGAATTAAGCATAATTTTGGCATGGCAAAACCTGAGGGTTACAGAAAAGCTCAAAGGTTAATGAACATTGCTGATAAATATAATTTACCTATAATTACTTTTGTTGATACTGCAGGTGCTTTTCCAGGAAAAGATGCTGAAGAAAGAGGTCAATCTGAGTCAATTGCATCTTCAATACAAACTTCACTCAAAATAGGGTCTCCAATAATTTCAATCGTTATTGGGGAAGGGGGTTCAGGAGGAGCAATTGCTCTTGCTACAGCTGATAAAGTGCTGATGCTTGAGCATTCAATTTATTCAGTTATTTCTCCAGAGGGATGTGCGTCAATCCTTTGGAGAAGCAGTGATTATATCCAAAAAGCTGCAGAAAGTTTGAAGCTAACTGCTCAAGATTGTCTTAATAATAAAATTATAGACATGATAGTTAAAGAAGTTGCAGGTGGAGCTCATAGATTCCCTGAAGAACAAGCTGGTATTATAAAAAATGAAATAATAACATCTATCAATAATTTAAAGTCACTAACAATTGAAGAGAGACGAAAGCTAAGAAATGAAAAATTTCTCAGTATGACATCGGAAATTTAAAGTCCATGACAGAATTTATATTTTTTTCCAGAACCACATGGACACATATCATTTCGACCAATTTTTTTTACAATTAATTTCTTAGTTTCTTTTTGATCAATCTTATCTTTCTTGTTTTCGTTTACTAATTCAATATTAAATAGAGCTTTAAGTACTCTTTCATTTTGATTTGACAGCATTTCATCAAAATAATCAAAAGATTCTTTTTTGTATTCAAAAAAAGGATCTCTTCCTCCCATAGCTCTTAAATTAACACTTCCGCGGAGCATATCCATTGCGGCTAAATGTTCTCTCCAGTCTTTGTCTATTTGAAAAAGCATGACTCTTTTTTCTGCAAATTTAAATAAATCCAATGAAAACTTATTTATTTTTTCTATGAGCTTTTGATTTACTTCATTTTTAATGCGTTTTGTTATTTCTTCCTCATCAACTCCTTCTTCTTCAAACCAAGCATCAATTGGTAAAGATATTTTGAAAGTATCTTGAACTCTTTGTGTTAATAATTTGGGATTCCATTCATTAGAGTATTTTTTTGGAGGAATAGCTTCTAAAATTATTTCATTGATGTAATCTTCTATCATTTCCTCAACAATTTTAGATTGATCTTCTGTTCTCAATATTTCTTTTCTATTCTGATAAATTATTTTTCGTTGATCATTTAAAATATCATCAAATCTTAAAATTTGTTTTCTTATATCATAGTTATGTGACTCAACTTTTTGTTGAGCCCTTTCTAGGGATTTTGTTATTAACGAATGGGTAATGGCTTCTCCTTCCTTAAGACCAAGTTTACCAAGAACATTTTCAAGAGTTTTAGAGCCAAAAATCCTCATTAAGTCATCTTCTAAAGACAAGAAAAAAATACTCTCTCCTATATCACCCTGCCTTCCAGATCTTCCTCTTAATTGATTATCAATTCTTCTACTCTCATGCCTTTCAGTGCCTATTACTAACAGTCCTCCTGATTCTATTGCTTGTTTTTTTAATTCTTCATTTTCATTTCCTAATTTAATGTCAGTACCCCTTCCTGCCATATTTGTTGATATTGTAACATTTCCAGGTATTCCAGATTTTTCAATGATTTCAGCTTCTTGTTCATGATGTTTAGCATTCAAAATTGAGTGGTTGATATTTTCTTTGTGAAGAAATTTTGAAATTAATTCAGAATTTTCAACAGATGTAGTACCAATTAAAATCGGTTGTTTTTTTTCATATCTTTCCTTAACGAGTTTTAAAATAGCATCGTATTTTTCTTTTTTTGTTATATAAATTTGATCATTGTGATCAGTTCTGTTAACTTTTAAATTTGGGGGAATTGATGTTACTCCTAAATTATATATCCCTTCAAATTCTGCGGCTTCAGTAACTGCTGTACCAGTCATTCCACTTAATTTATTGTAAGTTCGAAAAAAATTTTGATAAGTTATCGAAGCGATTGTTTGATTTTCTTTTTGTATTGTAAGATTTTCTTTGGCTTCTATTGCTTGATGTAAACCATCGCCATATCTTCTACCTTCCATGGGTCTTCCACTTAAATCATCTATTATGACAATTTGTTTTTCTTTAATTATATAATCTCTGTCTCTTATGAATAACTTATGCGCTCTTAAACCTTGAATAATGTTATGATTTAGTGCCATATTATCTAAATCTTGCAACGTTCCGCTTTTAATTAGGTTGTTTTCTAATAGTAGTTTTTCTGCAAACTCCATCCCTTTGTTACTTAAAAGTATAGATTTATTTTCTTCATTTAATTCATAATCATCCTCTTTAAAAAGTTTGATAATTTTATTAATCTTTGGAAATAATTCAATTGATGAAGTGGACTCTGAAGAAATTACCAAAGGAGTTCTTGCCTCATCAATTAAAATACTATCAACCTCATCTACAATTGCAAATGCATCTTTTTTGAAGCAAAGACTTTCGTAATCACCTTTTAAATTATCCCTTAAATAGTCAAATCCAATTTCGTTATTTGTTGCATAAACAACATCACTTTCATATTCTTTTGGTCTTATTGTATGATCTGTTTTTGAGTTTACACAACCAACAGTTAATCCTAAAAATTTATAAATTGCTCCCATCCATTCAGAGTCTCTTTTGGCCAAATAATCGTTAACAGTAATAATATGCACAGATTTACCTTCTATTGCATTTAAGTAGGCAGGTAATGTAGCTGCTAGTGTTTTACCTTCTCCAGTTTTCATTTCTGCAATCTTACCTTCATGCAAAACGATACCTCCAATAAGCTGAACATCAAAATGTCTCATCTTTAAAGTTCTTTTAGCAACTTCTCTTACAACAGCAAAAGCCTCAGGAAGTAATTTATTTATGTCGATTTTTTCAACTTGAACTTTTTTTTTAAAATAATCAGTCTTATTTTTTAATTGATCATCAGTTAATCTTGAAATCTCTGACTCAAATTCATTTATTTTATTTACTATATTTTCATATTTCTTTAATTTATTAGATCCTAAGCCTCCAAAAATTTTACTAACTATATTAAGCATATTATGATATGTGGCTGTTATCATATGAAATTCAAGAACGCTAGAAAGGATTTAGGCCTTAATAGTAATGATAGATTATATAATACTATAGTATCTCCCTTTGCCCCTAAAAGTTCTAAAAATGTAAAACCTAGAGGGTTTAAAATATTTACATTCCAAGCTGGCTTTAAAAAGATAAAAGATGATCTTATGATTATAATTTTTGATAAGCCTGTTGCAGTTTCTTGTAAGTATACTTCTAGCACGATGCCGTCAGCTCCTATTATTTGGGATAAAAAAAACAATAAAGGTATATGTAAAGCTTTAATAGTTAACTCAGGAAATGCAAATGCTCATACTGGTGAAAAAGGATTAGAGACTATTGATAAGTATACAAAAGACCTTGCAAAATATTTGTCTTGTTCAAAAAAAGAAATATTAGTTTCCTCAACTGGCGTTATTGGAGAGCAATTTGACTCACAAAAAATTAGTAATCAAATCAAGAAACTGAACAAATCAAAAAATAAGATGCTTATTGATGCAGCAAAAGCAATATGTACAACAGATACGTTTGTAAAAACTTCAGTACATTATTTAAAAATTCAAAATAAAAAAATAAGAATTTATGGATTTGCAAAAGGCTCTGGTATGATCAGTCCTAACATGGCAACAATGTTATCTTATATATTTATAGACTGTGAAATAAATCCAAAAATATTAAATAAGCTTTTATCTGAAAACATAGAAGAAACTTTTAACTCAATTTCTGTAGATAGTGATACATCAACAAGTGATACTGTAATGTTATTTTCAAATCCCATAAATAAAATTAGTTTAAGTGATCATGTTTTTAAAAAAATTTCAAATAAACTAAATTCTGTTATGAAAGAGCTTTCTTACAAAATTATTTCTGATGGAGAAGGGGTTAAAAAATTAACTAAGATAACTGTTAAAAATGCAAAGTCTAAATCTCAGGCAAAAAACATTGCGTTTTCTATATGTAATTCTCCACTTGTTAAAACCGCTA
>CACIRR010000047.1 GCA_902589095.1 uncultured Alphaproteobacteria bacterium
AATGTTGATGTAAAGAGTATTACCTCAATTCCTATATCCTCTCTTTATGAGCAAAAATTACAATTCCAATCATCGAATAAAAACGTAAACAAACTTATTGAAAATACATCTTGGTCACAAAAAGCGAATTTTATTGAAGTAGCAACAGACTGTCCACAACGGGATGAACGCTTAGGTTGGACGGGTGATGCGCAACTTTTTGCTTCAACAGCTTGTTATTTTTATAATTGTGAAAAATTTTTTATAAAATACTTAAAAGATTTAGTGTCGGAACAAGACGCTGACGGTGCGATTGGACACGTGTGTCCTGATATTACGCGTAATGGCAAAACAAATGATCTTCGTTTTATATCGGAAGAAGAAAAAATTAATGGATTTTGGTCACACAAAGGTGCCACAGGATGGGGTGATGCAATTGTTATCATTCCGTGGACTCTTTATAAGCATTACGGAAACATCGAGGTTCTTAAAGATTGTTATCAATCAATGATTAAATGGTGTGATTATTTATGGTCCATTTCCCAAGGGCCCGTCATTAGAAATCCACGCTACCCTACTCTTAGTGAAGGTATTAAAAAAAGAGGATTTACTTTTGGTGATTGGGTTCCCCCTATTGGAGACGACCGAACTCCTAATCCGCATATCGGGGATGATTGCTATTCAACAATTTATCATTTTATCTCAACGTCTTTAGTAGCTAAAATCTCTTCCATACTAGAAGATGAAAAAAATTTTCAATTTTATCAAAAAAGATCAGAAGAAATTAAAAAAGCTTTTGTTAAGGAATTTTTAACATCTTCTGGACGTATGGCATATAATGATCAAACCTCTTATGCCATGGCTTTTGCCAATGATTTAATCCCAGACGATTACAAAGAAAAAACAAAACAATATTTTAAACAATCTATCATCGATCAACAGCATCGATTGGGAACAGGTTTTCACGGAACAGCAAATTTACTGAAAGGTCTTCGCAATGCTGGTTTGGAAGACATGATTGAGCAATTATTGTTGCAAGAACATCATCCAGGTTGGATGTATCAGATTAAGCAAGGTGCCACCTCTATATGGGAAAGATGGAATGCTATGGGAGAAGATGGATCTATACACGATCCTGAAATGAATAGTTTTAATCACTATGCTTTTGGTTCAGTCTGTGAATTTATTTTTGAAAATATAGTTGGGATAAAACCAGATAATAAAATACCTGGTTTCAAAAAAATAATAATTGATCCATTAATCATTCCTTCCTTACTTCCCCTTTCATTTCAACATCAGTCTATTCATGGTGATATAAAAGTTGATATTAAAATAGAAAATAAAAAAGCAACTATGTTGATTGATATTCCTAATGGAATTATGGGCGAACTTCGATTAAAAAAGTATAACAACATAAAAGTAAATAATATCACTCAAGAAAATAAAATTAGTGAACTTAATTCTGGTATAATTACAATTAATTTTGATATTTAAATTAGTATTGTTTTTTAGAGGAAAGAATGAAGGTATAATTGTTTATGCTGGGATCTAGAAATCCCAGCAACATTGAAATTTATTAAGCGTAGATTGTATCTGAAAGTCTAAATATCAAAATAGCAGCGATAGCAAGGAACACGTGCCCAACTACCTCATCACCAACATCAGTTTTAGAGTCAGGATCAATAATTTTTAATCGCGTTCCCCAACTTAAAAGTACCTGCCATAAAGATACAAGAAAATTAAAGACAAAGAAAATCCAGCATCCAAGTGGTCCATTTTCTCTAAAAATAATCCAAACACCTATAATAAGAGTTGGTAGAACAAAACTTCCTACAATTCTTATAATAGGTACTGATTTTTCACCTAAATCATATCTATCAACAAGTGTATTTGGACTAAACACTGTAAGAACAGTGTAGTATCCCAAGCCCAACATGCTAACTACAAATAAAATTAAATTTAAACTTCCGCCCCATGCAGCAATCATATTACCTCCCCTTTAAATTATAATTCAGTTTTAGTTAATTCCCATAACTGGACGTTGTCAACACAATCATCAAACATTGCTTTTGCATTTGGATTAGGATGGTTTCCAGATGCGAATTGTTTCATGTTTTCTTCATTATGAACAGTTACCTTCATCATTGCATAAGCTTTATTAGGCGCTATACCAGGTCTTGTTTGTTCAACATGAGCAATCGTTTTTCTTATTTCCATTCCTTCGTCTGATTGAAACCAACCCATAAATTTATCAAACATTCCCTCTTTGAATGTTACCATTGCTAACATTTCTTTATCCATAAAATATTCCTTATTTTTGTTAATAGTTATGTCTAACCTGATTCTTTAATTTTAAACTATTAAGATTTAATGATAATTTAGTTACAAATAGTGATAGACACTAGATTATTACCTTTTTATGGATTTGCTCTAAAATTAATTTGTGATTTTAGGAATCATAACTTTTGTTTTTGAATAAAATTCTTATCAAAATTACGTTTTGACAAATATTTACGGTATCTCTTTTTTAAATCTTTCCATTCACTATCGATAATAGAAAACCAAGCCGTATCTCTATTTCTACCTTTAAAAACATTCATTTGTCTAAATACACCCTCATATGAAAATCCAAGTCTTAAAGCTGCTTTTTTAGAGTCTTGATTTAAGTTGTTACATTTCCATTCGTAACGCCGATTGCCTAGTTTATCAAAGGCATTGTGCATCATTAAATACATCGTCTCTGTCCCCTCAACACTATTTTGCAATAGAGGGGAGTAATTGATGTGCCCTACTTCGATTGAACCATGTTCAGGTGTTATGCGCAAATAACTTGCCATCCCGCAATACTGTTTGTGTCGTTTTGCGTATACAGCATAAAAAAAAGGGTCTTGATTGCAGCAGTTATGTGAAAGCCATTTCGTAAAATCTTTTCTATTTTTAAAAGGTCCGTAGGGTAAATATCTCCAAATGATGTTTTTTTTATCTCGAGAAAAATTGTCATAAAGTTGAATGGCATGCTTATCAGGATTGATGGGCTCTAAGATAACATAATCCCCAAGTAATTTTCTATTCTTTGGCCTCTTCGCTTTTTTAAAGTTAACTTTTCTACCTAACATACATGTTTCTTAATGATATTAATTTACAATATTCTTTATTGTATTTGCTAAATTCTTACTAATTATTTGTATACCTTCTTTATTTGGGTGTTTTCCATCAGATTGATTTAATTCAGGAATGAGTGCAACACCTTCTAAAAGGAAAGGATATAAAGATATTTGAAACTCTTCTGCTAAAGTTGGATAAATATCATTAAATGATTGTTGATACTCTGATCCATATGAGTTAGGCGCCTGCATACCAGTTAGCAAAATTTTTATATCCTTTTTTAAAACTGTTTCGATAATTTTTGATAAATTAGTTTTTGTGATCTCTGGTGCAATACCCCGAAGCATATCATTGGCTCCTAATCCAAGTACAAACAGGTCATACTCATCTTGTAAGCTCCAATTTAGTCTATTTAATCCACCACTTGTCGTATCACCTGATACAGAAGCATTCGTAATGAAACTTTGAATGTTTAAAGCTTGTAAATCTTTTTCTAAGTAAAGATTTAGATGGTCTGCACTGTCTAATCCGTAACCTGCCATCAAGGAATCACCGAACAGAATAATCTTATAGTCTTGTGCCTGCAATGATAATGGACTTATTAGAAAAATTAAAATATAGACGATTTTCTTCATGAATTCCCTACTTCGTTTCTCCAATATACACTTACAATATCAAAATGGAACACTCTTAACAGAAGTAATCAAGGGAATTGATTTTACCATCCATCAAAATGAAAAACTTGCCATTGTTGGCAAAAGTGGATCTGGCAAAACATCTTTGTTGATGTTGATGGCTGGATTAGAAAAACCTACCTCAGGAATCATCACTTACAATGATCAAGACATTACTACATATACCGAAGATCAATTAACTGAATATAGAAAAAAGAATATTGGTATTGTATTTCAATCGTTTTATTTAATTCCTAATTATACTGCTCTAGAGAACGTTGCTCTCTCCTTAGAAATTAATTTTCAAAAAGATGCTTTAAGTAAAGCAAAAGAAATTTTAGTTGATTTAGGTTTAGAAGACCGCTTAAATCACTTTCCAAGTCAATTATCAGGTGGTGAACAACAACGCGTAGCGATTGCAAGAGCCATGATTAAAAAACCTGAATTAATCCTTGCTGATGAGCCAACAGGTAACCTTGATGATGAAAATACAGAAGTGATCACCGAATTAATCTTTAATATCGCAACAAAATATCAAAAAAGTCTTTGTTTAGTCACACATGATACTGATTTAGCAAAACGTTGTGATCGTATAATGACAATTGAAAATGGCACAGTTGTTTAATCAACTGCTGTTTATTCATAAGCAAGCTCTCAAAGATTTAACAAGGAGCTTACAAAAAAAAATAACAATTTTTATTACAATTTTTATCAGTGTTTTTATTTTATTTTTGATTAGCACTTTAAATCAGTCGTTACTAAAAGAAATAAGATCCAATACCAAAACAATCTTAGGTGGTGATGCAGAAATAGAGTTACAAAATCAAAAAATGGATGATGATATCGTTAAGGAAATAAATACATTTGCGAAGCTCTCATTAAATACAACAATCGCCTCCATGGTTGCGAATAAAAAATTAAATCCGCCTAAAACATCCTTTGTACAACTGCGCGCTATCGATGATTTATATCCCTTGTACGGAGAGTTCATCACAACAAAAGGAAAGGTAGGATCTGATTTTTTTAATAGCGGTGAATTTGCGATCATCAATGAAAACTTAGCCGTTAATTTACAATTACAAGAAGGTGATGATTTAATTATTCGTGATCAACGCTACGTTATACACTCTATCATTGAACAAATGCCAGACTTAGGAGCAAGTGGCTTATTTGGTGATCTTGTTATTATTTCTCAAGTAGGATTAAATTCTTTAGACGTTGCCTCTTCTGAGAATTTTTTTGAATATGAGTACCGTATTAAATATTTTGATACTGTTAGTGAAGAACAAGGAAAAGAAAAACTAAAAAAACTTTTTCCTGAGTCATCAAATATTAATATCCGTTTTCCAGAGAACACGACGAGTTTTATTCAACGTATCCTTGATAATTTTGCCAATTTTCTGAGTTTAATATCTTTAGCAGCCATTCTTATTGCAGGTATTGGTATTTCAAATATGGTGATTGCTTATATCAATCAAAATTATAATGCCATAGCTGTTCAAAAATCACTTGGACTTAGTACTC
>CACIRR010000048.1 GCA_902589095.1 uncultured Alphaproteobacteria bacterium
GATTTAAAGCTGCCCATCCATTTCTTTTTTCTACACCAAATTTATCAAGGGCATAGTTAAAATTATCAGAACAGTTTATGTGTCCGAAATATCCCTGATCTTCATACAATTTTCTTGTGCACGCAGTTCCAAATGTATCGTGACGACCAATAGTGTCTTGTACAACTTCAACTAATGGTTCTAAATTTTTATCAAAATATTTTGAATGCAATCCTGGCATTGCATAAGCGCCTCCTAAAATAGCTCTAGTAGCTGTAGTATCAATAGAAAGCTCTTGTCCACTTTGAAGAGAATTACTATCAAATGCCATAAAATCAGAGCATTGTCTGCCGTATAAATCGATCACTTGAATATAGTCACCTTTTTTAATCTCATAAGCGCTTGCAGAACTGTCCTTAATTAGTATTTCCTCTTTTGGAGTTGCCAATGGATCTGGTAAAATTCTCTCTAACTTATTGTTTTTTGGATTGGCTCTTTTGACTATAACTTCTATGTCAGTTGGTGGGTTTTGATCGCCGACAATCATATTCTCACCAGGACATGCGAGAACAGCAAAACAGTTTTCATGGATCAAAATTTTTTCACTATCATTTCTTTTTGAGGCTTCATTAAAAATTAATGATGATGAAAAGTGATCTAAATTAATTTTTTTATTTTTTAGTTTTTGAATTAAAAATAATTTATCAGAACTTAATTTTAAAACTTTTTTAAGAAATGAGTTTTCAATATCAGACCCTTTATTTATAATTTTTTGATTATTGTTTCCGTTATGATCAAAAACTGTAATTTCACAAACTTGATTGCCCTCTAAATTTTTTAGAAATAAAACATCACCTTGATCTAGATCAATTCCAATTAATCCCTGACCTTTAATCACATATCTTTCAGTATCTTTTGGCAACCCATATGATCCAACAACTATTGGATTTGAGCGTCTCACTGGGTATTTATCAATATCAATATTCACTTTAGTTTTATTGTTGTTTATCAATTTTTATTATAAAAACTAATTTATATTAATCTTTATAAAACAAACTTCAATTTATTTTAAATTTCTTTCATTGCGTTTTCAAATTTCGTTAAATTTTCATTTGTGTATGTTTTGTAATCAAAATCTATCTTTGAAGTTATTTCAGATACCATGCTCCACATAGTTTCTCTTAATAAAGAAGCGCATTTTACAGCTCGATATTTTTCACTTAATTCAGCAGATAATTTCTTTTCAAAGTAATGCTCTAGTAAATATGTTTCTTCATTTTCATTAAACTCATTATTTGATGCCAGTCCCCCAAGATCAAATAGTGGTGTATTAAAACCAGCATATTCCCAATCTATCAACCATATTTGTTTATCGTCTTGTATGAAATTGGCAGGAAGGAGATCATTATGACCAAATACAATTTCAAAAGGTGAAGATTTTTTTTCAAGTTGTTGTGCTTTGCTTAAAAGGTCAGGTAAAATTTTAATATAGGCACTTGAATTTTCATCTAAAAATTTTTTATAATTTCTGATCACATGGAAAACCCAGAAAATTACTGATTGGCCAATTAATTTTTCAGGAATTGAGTTATGTACTTTTTTTAAAATGTTAATAATTTCATCAAGATTTTTTTTGATATCATCAGAACTTAAAGTTAATCCCTCAACATACTTAAATATTTGAATTGATTTATTATGAAAAAGTAATTCTGGAGAAACCCCAATTGTTGATGCCGCAGTACTAGCTTGAACTTCATTAGCTCTAAAAACTAAATGCTCTGGAATATCATCTCCAATTCTTACAAAATATTTATTTAGATTATCTGTTACTAGAAAATTTTGATTTGTAATCCCGCCTTTAATGGGAGTGATTTCAATTTTATTTTCCCAAAAATTTAGCGATGATATTAATTCTAAGCTATTTTTATCCATACATATTTTAATATATTTTATTTTATAATAAATTATTTCCTATTAATCATATATATTTTACTTATAATTTCATTATGACACGCAATTATTTAAGTGGATCCATAAAAAAAGCTCTTGCAATAATTGAATGTGTGGGAAAATCACCAAAACCACTTAAGGCTAGTCAGGTATCGTTAATTACAAAATTAGATAGAGCTACAGCATTTAGAATTTTGACTTATTTAACTAGTCTTGGATACATTTTTAAAGACACCTCTAATAATTTATATTCTTTAGGACATAAAATTTTTGAATTTGGAGATAAATCTGATTTTCTTAAAACTTTAACGACCTTATGTTTTGATTATATTAAAAAATTATCTTACGACACAAATCACATAACTTACTTGGCTGTGTTAGAGGGTCCTCATATTGTTTATTGTGATAAAGTTGATCCATTAGGTGAAAATGCTCCAAGAGCATTTAGAATGAGATTAGATGCTCATAGTTGTGCATTAGGAAAAGCAATTCTCGCATTTAAATCAAGAGACGAGCTCAAGGAAATATATAAAAGCTATACACTCCATAAACATACTGCGAATACTATTACTTCGCTTGAAAAATTATATGCAAATTTAGATAAAGTTAGAAAAAATGGTTTTAGTGTTAATGAAGCTGAAACATTTGATTATGTTTACGGAATCGGTGCTCCAATTATGGATATTCAAAACAGAGCTATAGCAGGAATTTCAATTTCAGGAACAAAAGGTAGTATTAACGTAAAATCAATACCTCAATTAGCAGAGCAGGTTAGAGAAACTGCAAAACTAATTTCAAATAAACTGAAAGAAAATTAGTATGTTTCAAGCCTTGAAACACTTACTTTAAGCAAATATTACTTTAAAATAAACCTTTCTAAAAATTTTTTATAAAAGGATATTTATGGCTTTTCCGGAAAAAGTTGATTACGTCATTGTTGGTGCAGGTATACACGGACTAAGCACCGCTTGGCATTTAGCTGCAAAACTTAAAGCTAAAGGTAAAGGTGATGGCTCAAAGATAGTTGTAATTGATAAAGACAGTATTGCAGCTGGAGCTAGTGGTATTGCATGCGGAGTGGTAAGAAATAATTACTATCAACCTGCGATGAGAGAATTAATGGCTATGTGCGTTGAAGTTTGGGAGAGTGACGCTAAAAATTTTCATTATCATGATGTTGGTTATATGCAAATTAGTCCAGAGTGTATGGAGAGTGATGTGGCTGAAATTTACGCTCAACAAAAAAATATTGGATATGACTCAGTCTTTATTCAGGGAAAGAAAGACTCTGAAAATTACATGAAAAAAATGTTTGGAGATTGGCAAGCACAAGGTATTACAAGTGTCTTGCATGAAAAAAGAGGTGGTTATGCTAACAACACATCTGCCATATATGGACTTGCTGATAAAGCTGAAGCTTTGGGAGTAAAAATTTTAACTGGAACTACTGTTACAGGATTTGAGTTTGGCTCCAATTCTAATGCCGTTACTGGAGTGCATACAGACAAAGGCACAATTAAATGTGAGCAAGTGATTGTCGGTGCTGGACCCTGGATTAAATCATTCTGGGATATGTTAGAGTTACCAAACAAAATTTCAATTAAAGGCGATGATGGTAAAATGCATAGCGATGTACCAATGTGGTATTATTGGTTTTTAACTGAAGGCGTTTTGAGAGTTGAGCCTGATTTTTTAAAAACTGAAGAAGGCAATATGCCTCCAGTAATTCATGTTGATACTGATGCCCCTCTTTATTCGGACGTAGACAAATCTTTAATCACCGATAAACTATGGGGAATTTACTATAAGCCAGATTTTCACTTTAATGGTATTCAAGGTGGAGCATCACCTTATAAAGTTGGTGAACCAGGGGGTGAGGGTGTAAGTGTTGATCCATATGGTCCTAAATCGAGTGAATTTATTATTGATGATAATTTTGCGCATATGTGGACTTCAGCTCTAGCTTTTTGCCATAAGAGATTTGAAGGTAAATCTCATTTATTTAAAAAAGGGGCAACAGGGGGTCTAGGATGCTTTACACCTGACTCTTTCCCTATATTTGACCAATTTAATGAAAATGTTTACTTGATAGCTGACTCTAATCATGGTTATAAAATGATTGGTGTTGGTAAATTAGTTGCTGATGAAGTTTTAGGAGAAAAAAGCTCACTCTTAGAGCCTTTTAGATTCTCCAGATACGAAGAAGGTAAATTACATCCTACCTCTAATAGCCCATTTCCATGGAGTTAATTTAGGTAGATTATTTTGGAGGGAAAATGACAGACTTAGAAAATTTCGTGAATCAATCTGGTCGCGATAAACTAGTTAAAGATGTTAGAAAGAAAATAAAAGATTTAGGTATAGAGTATATCTATTATCAATTTGTTTCTGTTACAGGTAGAATAGTTGGTAAGGGTGTTCCTGCAGATCATTGGGAGTCGTTAGCTGAAAAAGGTTTTCAACTTGTGTATGGAGCAACCGCAAACTTATTTGTTGACAGGCATGGTGACTACATTGGCTATGGTCCAGAGTCTTCTGAGCTTGTAGGTATACCTGAGCCAGAGACATTTGTTCAATTGCCTTGGGACAAGAGGATTGCTCGTGTTTGGTGTACATGTTTTAGAAATAGAGAAGAGGAAGAAAATCCTGGTGGTCATTTAACATCTGATTGTCGAGGAAATTTAAAAATTTTTCAGGATCAGTTTCAAGAAAAATTTGGCATGAACATGCGAGCTGGTACTGAACCTGAAATGATGTGGTTGACTAAAAAAGATAATGGAGAGCCAACAGGAGATGGTTTTTCTAGACCTTATTGTTATCACATAGATCAGTTTGAGTCTTTAAGA
>CACIRR010000049.1 GCA_902589095.1 uncultured Alphaproteobacteria bacterium
AATTTTTGTGGTTAAGAAATAATCTTTCAACAATTTTATCATCTTTAGTAGACAATACTGTTTTTAGTATTCTTGCATGGATAATTTTGAATCCCAATCCGGAGTCTTTTTACAATGTTCTAATGATTTATATTTTTGGTACTTATGTGCTTAGAATTTTTATAGCTTTAATTGATACACCTTTTATGTATTTGTCTAAAAAGTTTATTCCCAAATAATGACAAATTTTTCATGGAAGGTTGAATATAAATCAAAAAAAAATAATGCAAGGATAGGAACATTAACCACACCTCATGGTAAAATTAGTACCCCTGCATTTATTTTTTGTGCAACGAAAGGGGCATTAAAAGCATCAACTACTGATGTAGCAAAAGAAAACAATACTCAAATCATATTGTCTAATACCTACCATTTAATGCTACAACCAGGAGGTAATCTAATTGCAAATCATGGCGGATTGCATAGATTTTTAAACTGGAATGGTCCAATGCTTACAGATAGTGGGGGATTTCAAATATTTTCCTTAGGTCACGGTTCTGTAGCTGATGAGATTAAAGGCAGAACAAATACAAAAAGAAATAAGACACTTCTTAGCATTAGTGAGGAGGGGAGTTTATTTAAATCATACTTAGATGGATCTATAAAATTATTGTCACCAGAAAAATCTATAGAAGTACAAAGAGATA
The DNA here is from genome assembly GCA_902589095.1 of uncultured Alphaproteobacteria bacterium. Classification (GTDB taxonomy): domain Bacteria; phylum Pseudomonadota; class Alphaproteobacteria; order HIMB59; genus CACPNW01. The sequence goes on from CACIRR010000049.1 coordinate 687, forward strand.
TAGGAGCTGACCTAATATTAGTTTTTGATGAATGTACACCGTTTCATGTGGATAAAACTTACACTGATAGTTCAATGAAAAGAAGTCATAGATGGGCGACCAGATCACTAAATCGTTTCAATGCATCTATAAAGTATAAACCTACTTATGGTTCAGCAGGTGGGCAAAAATTATATGGTATTGTTCAAGGAGGTATTTATGAAGATCTTCGTGAGGAAAGTATAGATTTTAATTTGAACAAAATTGATACGTTTGGAATTGCAATTGGGGGAAGCCTTGGATCATCAAAAGAGGAAATGTACAAAGTTGTTAACTTCACAGCTCCAAAATTAGGAACTCAACATCCAATACATCTTTTAGGAATTGGAGATCCAAAAGATATATGGAGTTTAGTTAAAAATGGAATTGATACATTTGACTGCGTTAGTCCAACAAGATTAGCAAGACATGGATCAGCACTAGTAAGAGGTATGTTAGGGAAAAAAAATATTAAAAATAATGAGTTTTCTCAAGACCTGTCTCCCATCGATTTAAATTGTGGTTGTTCAACTTGTAAAAACTATTCATTAGCTTATCTTCATCATTTACTTAGAGCAGGTGAGTTGCTTGGACTGCAACTTATTACTGCTCATAATATTTTTTTTATGAATGAATTAATGCAAATAATAAGAGATTCTATTAAAAATGACTCTTTAGAAGAAGCAGAGAGTGATTGGTTTAGTTAATTTGAAATATTTCTGATAGTTCATTTAGAAGCACTTCTCCTAATTGATCAACATCCATGATGGTAATTGCTTTAGAGTAATATCTTGAAACATCATGACCAATACCAATAGCAACAAGCTCAATTTCTTTTTTATCTTCTATCTCATTAATGACATCTCTTAAATTTCTCTCAAGATAATTTCCTGGATTTACAGAAAGTGTCGAGTCATCTACAGGAGCTCCATCACTGATAACAATGAGGATTTTTCTTTTCTCTTGCCTATTTTTCAATCTATTGTTAGCCCAAACCAGAGCTTCGCCATCGATATTTTCTTTTAAAATTCCCTCTCTCAAAAGTAGTCCTAAGTTTTGTTTTGATCTCCTAGATGGAGAGTCTGCAGATTTATAGACAATATGCCGTAAATCATTTAATCTTCCTGGATTACTTGGTTTACCCTCTTTTATCCATTTTTCTCTGGAGGAACCACCTTTCCAAGCTTTAGTTGTAAAGCCAAGAATTTCAGTTTTTATGAGACATCTCTCAAGAGTTTTTGCCAAAATATCACTACACAATGCTGCTACAGTAATGGGTCTACCTCTCATAGATCCTGAATTATCAATCAAAAGCGATACGACAGTGTCTTTAAATTCAACCTCTTTTTCTTGCTTGTAAGAAAGCTTATTTTGAGGATTGGCAATTATTCTTGATAATCTTGAGGTATCTAAATAGCCCTCTTCCATATTAAAATCCCAATTTCTATTTTGTTGAGCAAGAAGTTTACGTTGCAGTCTGTTTGCAATTTTTGTTATCAAGGGCAAGAAAGAAAATACTTGTTTATCTAAGTTATATCTTAACTTTTCTAATTCTTTTTGATCACAAAGCTCGTTCGCATTTATTACTTCGTCATAATCTTTTGTGAAAGATTTGTATTCTTCTATAAAATTGTTATTTTCAATTTTAGGAAAGTATTCAATTTCACCTTCTGATGAGTCTTCACCAATTTCATCATTTTCTTCCATAGAGACAGTTTCTTGTAAATCTAAACTACTGCTATCAGTTTCTGTTTTATCTTGACTGTTATCATTTTTTTCTTGTTCATTACTGTCATTGTTTTCGTTATCGTTATCTATCTCGTTATCTTGTTTTAAGTCATCCGAAGTTTTTTGATTTTCATTTTGATCAAAAAAACCATAATCTTCCAAATATTTCTTAATTTTTGATCCAAAAGTTTTTTGATTTTCGATACTTTCTGTCAAGTCTTTAAAAACTTTTTCATAATCATCTCCAAATTTGTCTTTAATAAATTTTCTATTTTTTTTATTAGACTCTCCTAAATTAATATTTAAAAACTTTTCATAAGCAACATACTTAAATGCTTCAGCTATATTGATCTGATCATTATGTTTATTTTTTTTCAAATCTAAAATATGTTTATTTGTAATATTTGATTTAATTCCTTTAAAGGACGACGATCCTTTAGCTTCAATTCTTGATTGCTCCAAAGCGTTAAAAATCTCATTTGAGAATTCACTATTATTGATTAAATCATCATGAATTTCTTTAGAATGAAACCTAAATTCAAGTGCTAATGAGTCTGCCTCAGCCCTTATATATGTTAAGTTATTTTTTATACTTTCAATGTTAGGTTCTGTTAAATTAATTAAGTTGCCCTCAATTGATGAATTTTCTTTAGTAAAACTTATCTCTACTAGATTATTATTGCTGATAGATTTTGTAGTAGCGGTGAGTGATTTCTTAAATTCTTCTAAAATATCTTCATTCTTTAACATTCGCTACCTTTGCATCTGAAATATCAATGCCAAATGAGCGCTGAAAATATTCCTCAATAATAGGTCTTTCAAGTTCATCACATCTATTTAGAAATGAAAGCTTAAATGCATACTCAATATCATCGAATATTAAATAATTTTCGGCCCAAGTTAAAACTGTTCTTGGACTCATAACTGTTGAAATATCTCCATTCATGAAACCAGATCTAGATAAATCAGCAGTTGCTACCATTGATTTTATAATATCTTTTCCATTTTTATTATTAAGCTTTTTCATTTTACTGAGAATTATTTGCTCTTCTTCATTATTGGTTAAATAATTCAAAATTGTAACAATATTCCATCGGTCCATCTGACCTTGGTTAATTTGTTGAGTTCCATGATACAGACCAGAGGTATCACCCAAACCAACTGTATTAGCAGTACCGAATAACCGAAAATATTTATTTGGTTTAATGACTCTTGATTGATCAAGTAAAGTTAATTTTCCTTCAGTCTCTAAAATACGCTGTATTACAAACATTACATCCGGTCTTCCAGCATCATATTCATCAAATACTAGAGCTACTGGGTTTGAATATGCCCACGGTAAAATTCCATCTTGAAATTCTGTAATTTGTTTTCCATCCTTTAAAACTATGGCATCTTTACCAATCAAATCTATTCTGCTTATATGACTATCGAGATTTACTCGAATGCATGGCCAATTTAATCTTGCAGCAACTTGCTCTATATGAGTTGATTTACCGGTACCATGATATCCTTGAATAAGTACCCTTCTATTATTTGCAAATCCAGCAAGTATTGATAATGTTGTTTCAGGGTCAAATCGATAACTTAAATCGATTTCAGGCACATGTTCACTAATTTTCTCAAAACCAAATACTTCAAAATTGCATTTAACTCCGAATGTATCTAGAGTATTAATTAGTTTATTTGGTTTTGTTTCCATTTTTTTTTATAAATTTTTTTAATAGTAGTTTGTAAGACTCATTTATTTGCTTAAATTTTTCTTCAGCTTTTTTATTATTTCCATTTACATCAGGATGAAAGATTTTCACTAACTTTTTGTAATTTTTCTTAATTTTTTCAAGAGAAATAGGCATTTCTAGATCTAAATCTTTTAAAGCCTTAGAGTCTTCAGTTGTAAGTGTTTCATCATATAACTTATTTTTGAAGTAATCATTATTAATTTTATCTTCTTCAGAATTTATAAACTCATCCGAAAATCGATTAAATTCATCAAAAGTATCTTTGTAATTACCCTTAAGTGGCCAAGACGGTCTGTCCCAAACTGTATCATTTCTCATGGAATGTTCAATTTGATCAACAGTCATGCCTCTATAAAAATCCCATGATTTATTATATTCCTTCACAT
>CACIRR010000050.1 GCA_902589095.1 uncultured Alphaproteobacteria bacterium
TAGCAATAGGTTGTGTTACCAATATTGCATCAGCTCTTTTAATGAGTCCTGAAATTATAAAAAATATGGTTGTTGTTTGGACATCAGGCTTTCCAACTTACAGCTTTAATCATAATAAAAACTCACTGAATTTAGTACAGGATGTTAAATCTTCTCAACTTCTTTTTGAATGTGGGGTAGCAAATGTTTATTTGCCAGGTTTTAATGTAGGTGCTCAACTTACTCTATCTCTTCCAGATATGGAAAAATTTATAAAAGGAAAAGGAGATATTGGTAACTATTTATTTGAACTTTATACAAATAATCCGCTCCATAAACAAAGAGGAGTTCTTGATCAAACTTGGAGAACATGGGTTATTTGGGATGTAATTAATATCGCTTGGTTAATTAATCCTTCCTGGGTGCCTTCAACAATTATTCCTGCCTCAGTACTTAATAATGAACTGTATTGGGAAAAATCAAAAAAATCTCATTTCATTAGAGAAGCTTTTGGAGTCAACAGAGATGAAATATTTTACGACTTTTATAAAAAACTAGATAAATTATAATGCAACTAGGAGTTCATTCGGCTACTTTTGTTAAGGACTGGCAAGAAGATATTACTCCTTATATTATTAAATGTAAGGAAGCTGGTTATTCCTGTGTAGAAATTTCTCTTCTAGGTCAAAATGAAAAAACTGCAAAAAAAATTTATGACTTATCTAAAGAATTAAACATTGATATTACCTGTACTACCGGATTATCCGCAAATGAAGATTTAACTAGTACATCTAAAAAAATAAGAAAAAATGGTGAAGAGAAACTTGTAGAGTCTATTAACATAGCCTCTATCATGGGTTCTAAAATTTTAACTGGAGTTATCCATTGTTCCTGGGGTGTAAGTGATGCAAAGGGCTCAAACAAGGAAATTAAATTTAATAATTCAGCAAATTCACTTAAAAATATTGGCAGTCATCTAGAGAAGAAAAATATTAGATTAGGTATAGAGCCACTTAATAGATATGAAACTGATTTCATTAATACTGTTGATGAAGGATTGGAGTTATGCAGACTTGTTAATCACCCCAATATAGGTTTGCTGTTAGATGTTTATCATATGAATATTGAGGAAAAAAATATGATTGAATCAATTAAAAGGGCATCAAATAAAATATTTCATTTTCATGTTGCTGAAAATGATAGGGGCATACCTGGAACAGGAACATTGAATTTTAATGAAATTTTTAAAACATTAATGTCGATTGGTTATAATAAAAATGTAACACTAGAAATGTTTATTCAGGCTAATCAAAATACAAGCAAAGATTTATTTACATGGAGAAATATAGAAAATGATCCATTTGAAGCAATAAAAAAATCTAGAGAATATTTACAGTCTTTTTTAAATGATTAATTTTCACAAAAAATGGATAAAAAATTCTTATGTTAAAATAAAGAATGAATATCAACTTTTAGATAAATTAGATCAAGAGTTAGGTGATGGAGACCATGGTACTACCATTTTTAGGGGACTTGAACATGCTGTTAATAGTTTTACGACTATAGATCAAAATGAACCAATTTTTTTTATGAAAGAAATTTCTAAAACGATGAGAATTGCAATGGGTGGTGCATCAGGCATATTGATGTCAATTTTTTTTGCAGAAATTGGTAATTTGCAAAAATTAAATTCATCAATTTTAGATATTCTAAATAATACAATTATAAAAATTAAAAAAAGGGGTAACGTTGAAGTTGGTGATAAAAGTATCTTAGATGTTTATGTTCCAATTTTTAATTATCTAGAAAATAATGAGCAATATCAAATAGATAATCTAATGAAACTTATAGATGACTCAGTCAATAAAACTAAACTAATGGAAGCAAATGTTGGTAGAGCTAAGTTTTTAGAAACTAAAGGAGTTGGGGTTATTGATCCAGGTGCTTTATCTACTTCAATGATTTTGAAAGAATTTTTTAAGGAAAGAAACAATGAAGAAAATATTTAATAATAAAGCTAATATTGTTAATGATATGTTAAGTGGTTATGTTAAGGCTCATAGTGATAGGGTAAAGTTTAGTGAAAGTAACCAACGTATTATAATTAGATCTAAAAATAAAAACATTGATAAAGTCCCACTTTTAATAGGTAATGGCTCTGGTCATGAACCAATAGCTGTAGGATGGATTGGTGAAGGCCTTCTTGATGCAAATATTGTTGGAGATATATTTGCTGCTCCATCAGGTGATTTAATATTGGAAGGTCTACAAATTTTCTCTGATCATCCTGGTATTCTTCTTTTAATTTCAAATCATGCAGGTGATGTGATGAATGGAGAAATGGCAATTGAATTAGCAGAGGAAGAAAATATAAATGCTAAAAGTCTAATAATGTATGATGATATAGCTTCAGCCCCAAAGGGTAAAGAAAGTGAAAGAAGAGGAGGAGCTGGAACGACTTTCATTTATAAGATTATAGGCGCCTTATCAGAACAATCAAATGATTTAGACTCTCTATTAAGCATGGGTTCTTATGTAAGAGACAATACCAGAACTTTATCAGTAGCAATTAGTTCTGGTCTATCTCCCTTGAGTGGAGAAAAAATTTTTGAAATTGCAGATGATGAGATATTCATTGGTATGGGTGTACATGGTGAATCAGGATATGGTAGACAAAAAATTGACTCATCAGAAAATCTTGTATCTTTTATGTTAGAAAAAATACTTGATGATTATTCATTCAATAAAGGAGATATTGTTATCCCTTTTGTAAACGGATCCGGCTCAACAACGCTAATGGAATTATTAATTGTATATAATGATATTGAAAAATATTTATCAAGGTACAATATTAAAACATATAAACCACTTATTAATGAATATATTACTACCCAAGATAGTGGTGGTTTTTCAATTTCACTTTTGAAATCAAATGAAGAGATGCGAAAGTTATGGTCTTCTCCTTCCTCAGCTCCTTATTTTCATCTATGAAAACTTCTAGAATTCAAGATCTTCTAGATAAAAATAAATTTTTCTCTCTTGCTATTGATCAGGGAACAAGTCTTAAAAATTTGATTAAAGAAAATAAAAAAGATTTTAGAGAAAATGATTATTTTTATTTTAAAAAACAAGTTATTTTAAATTTATCTAGTGAGGTTTCATCAATATTATTTGATTATGATACATTCCAAAGTGATGAGATATATCATAAACTTCATGTTCCTAAAATTATAGCATATGAAGATGATGCTTATAACATTGATGATAAAGACAAAATAACCAATCTACCCCAAAAAAATATTGATCAACATATAGATCAATTCTCAGCAATAAAGTTTTTTATGTATTTTAATCCTGACTCAATGGTAGAAATAAATAACAAAAAAATTGATCTAATATTAAATGTTTCAGCAATATGTAAAAAACTTAATGTTCCTTTTTTATTTGAGCCATTATTATATTATGATCCAAATTCAGGATTATCGTATGAAGAATTTTGTAAAAAAAAACCTCATTATATTAAATATTTTTATAGTGAATTTTCAAAACAAGAATATTTTATTGATATTATTAAAATTGAATTTCCTTTTAATGAAGATGAAGTAAAAGGATTTGAGTCAAATAATAACAAAAACTTCTATTCAAATAATGATTGTCAAAATATATTACAGGATGTTTTTTACGATTCTAAAGTCCCATTTGTTTTTTTAAGTGCAGGTATGAAATTTAATAATTTTTATAATTCACTTTCTTTAGCAAAGTCCTCAGGAATCGATTTTACAGGTTTTTTATGCGGTAGATCCATTTGGTATGATGCAATAAATATTTTTTCATGTGATAGTAATGAAAAATTCGTTAATTGGATTTTAAATGAAGGTAAATCTAGATTAGTTAAACTAAAATCAACATTGTAAGGAGAAATTATGAGTAAAGTAGGTTTTATTGGAGTAGGGACTATGGGTTGCCCAATGGCTGTTAATATTGTTTCTAAAGGACATGAGTTAAATTTTTACGATCCCTATGTTCAAGACGAAAATAAAAACAAACTCATTAGTTTTGGTGCAAATTACTGCTCATCAATTAGAGAACTCTTAGAAGAAAGAGATTTTGTTATTACAATGTTACCAAATGGCAATAACGTAAAAGAAGTATCTTTGAATGATGAAGGCTTGTTAAAACAACCCAAAAAAGATTATATTTTTATTGATATGAGCACTATACTTCCTGCTGACTCAATCCAAATAAATGCTGAATTTAAAAAACACGGTATTGAAATGTTTGATGCGCCTGTTGCAAGGTTAGTAAATAATGCGA
>CACIRR010000051.1 GCA_902589095.1 uncultured Alphaproteobacteria bacterium
ACGTATAAATGCTCACCTTTTATTGTCATCCTTGAACCAAAATGTACTTGATTTGGAATATATGGCAAAGCTTCAAAAATTAATTGGCTATTAACTAATTTATTATTTTCTAATTTTGATTTAAAAACAGCAGTAGTGTAACCATTTTCTTTTTCTATTGATCCTGTAATCCAAATATTATTATCTTCACTAATGATATCTAATAAGCCTCCCTGCCTATCTCCCTTGATAGGCAAATTATGATCTATCTTTTGATAAGTGTTGTTTGAAGTATCTATTAGAATAATTTCATGAGATTTTTTTTCAGTAATTAATAGTTTATCTGAACTAACCCAAGTCATACCCCAAGGATAATTTAAATCTACATTAAGTTTAGTTAATTTGAGTGCTAGTACTTGAGTAGGCAATATCAGCAAAATTAAAAATATATAAACAATTTTCATTATTTAGTTATATTAAATAATATATATTCATTAAACAAAAAAATTTGATAGTTTAGAAATGAAAAAATTAAAAATTTCACAAATTCAATTTCAGGCAAAATCTACACCTGCTCAAAATGCAAAATTATTAGAAAAAAATTTTTTAAAAACAAGAAAGTTTAAACCTGACTTAATATGTACACCCGAATGCTCAAATATAATAACAAATGATAAAAGCTATTTATTAAAAAACACAACTTATGAATCTGACTGCCCAATAATCAAAATGGCAAAATTGTATGCTATGGAAAATTGTGTAAGTATTAATATTGGCTCTTTGCTTCTGAAGGAAAAAAACAAAAAAAAATTAGTTAACCGTTCTTTTTTTATTAACTCAAAAGGTAAAATTTTAAAAAGGTATGATAAGATACATATGTTTGATGTAAATATAAATAAAAAGGAGACCCATAGGGAGTCACATACGTTTAAAGCTGGTAAAAATATTGCAAGTGTTAATTTACAAAATATAAAAATTGGTTTCACTATTTGCTATGACCTAAGATTTCCAAACTTATTTAGAAAACTTGCAAAAAAAGGATCAAAAATTATTTTAATGCCTGCTGCATTTACAGTACCATCAGGAAAAGCCCATTGGGAAGTTATGATACGCTCAAGAGCTATTGAAAATAGTCTTTTTGTTATTGCCACCAATATGTGTGGAACTCATCATACAAATAGAAAGACTTATGGATATTCATTATTAGTAAATCCTTGGGGCAAAATTATTAATAAAGCAAAATCAAAACCTTCTATCTTGAATACAGAAATTAATTTGAATGAAGTAATAGAAGCACGTATGAAAATTCCAGCGATACTGCATGACTAAGCCTAAATCTTTGCTAGATGGCATTGGTAATCAAAATGTTACTGAGAAATATTATGATGATTGGGCTACAAATTATGACATTACATTAAAAAAATGGAAATATAAGGCCCCTCTGAAAGCTGTTAGTGTTTTAGTTAATATAAGAAAAAAATTTGATTATTGTTTAGATTTAGCATGTGGAACTGGAATGTTTGGAGAAGCAATAAAAAAACAATTCAAAAATATTACTATCGATGGATGTGATATTTCCAGCCATAGTCTTAAGATTGCAAAAAAAAAACAAATTTATAGAAAGCTATTTAAAAATAGTTTTGAAAAAAAAATATATTTTTCTCATCAATATGATGCAGTCAGCATGATTGGATCTATGACTTATTGCAAGAAACCAAAAGTAGTTTTTTCATTAGTAAATAAATATTTAAAAAAAAAGGGTATTTTTATTTTTACCCATAGAATTGATTTATGGCAAAAACAAAATTTTGATAAATTGATTGAGGAATTTAATAAATATTTTAGTATAGAATACAGATCTAGGCCTTTAAATTATTTACCTAAAAATAGAGACTTTTCTGATCAAGTAAAAATAAGAATAATTGTATTAAAGAAAATTTAACTTTTTTTGTTGAATTGATCCATTTTTTTTAGAGTCTTTTGACTAACATGATGCTCTATACCTTCTGCATCAGCCTCAGCTGTTTTGTTATCTAGCCCAAGATTTTTTAGAAAAGTGAGCACTGTGATATGTCGTTTTTTAGAAGCACTTGCTAGTTCTTGACCTTTTAAAGTAAGGAAAATTGATCGGTAGGGTTCTTTTTTTAAATAACCTTGCGTTTGAAGTCTTTTAACAGTTTTATTTGCAGTAGCTTGCGCTATCCCTAATTTATTTGCAATATCTACAATCCTCGCTTCACCTTTTGCATTAAGGAGATCGCCAATAATTTCGCAATAATCTTCAGTATTTTCAGTTTTATGAGCATCTCTAACTTTTTTAAATGACATTTTATATTATTTTTAATTAATAAGTATATCTATAGCATTATAATGTAGCCATAGCTATACTTTTTGGATATAAAGATACTGAATATGAATGCTCTGATTTCTGCCTTTAAAGATAAGCAAAAGATTATGTTTGCTAATGAAGGCCGTTTATTAAAAAAATCATTCTTTGGTCTTCTTATCCTCGCTTTAGCCTTTCAAACTGGTGAGTTTGGAGATGTGATTCGTCAATCGATGGTTGATGCGTATCTAGCAGTGTCAGTTTTTGTTGGATTTACACTTATTGTTTTTATTGGTTTGGACTCTCTCACCAATTTTGATATTGGTTCTTTTCTAGATAAAACAAAAAAATTACATGTACCTATAGCATCCTTTCTTGGTGCAATACCTGGCTGCGGAGGCGCCATAATTGTTGTTACACAATATATTCAAGGTAGAATTTCTTTTGGATCTTTAGTAGCTGTCTTAACAGCAACTATGGGAGATGCAGCATTTCTAATTCTGGCCATGGAACCATCAACCGGATTACTAATTTTTTGTTTAGGGGCTATTGTTGGCACAATCTCTGGCTACTTAGTTGACCTATTACATGGCACTAATTTTATGATGGATAGTTCTAAAATTGAAATTGAATTTGAAAAATTAAAAAAAACATTTGTTTCTAAGTTCAATCTGTTTTGGATGATCCTATTTGTTCCAGGATTTATTATTGGCCTACTCTTAGCGTTTCAAGTAGATGTTGATAAAATTTTCCTTCTGCCAGAGCATATTAGTATAGTATTAATTTTAGGGTCTGCAGGCGCAATTTTATCCATATTCATGTGGTCACTTAATCCCTTGAGTGACTTTCAGTGTTCAACTGATAAAAGTAGGGGATTTGTCTCAAGAGTCGTTGATACGACAAACTTTGTTACAACCTGGGTCATAAGTGGTTTCTTAGTTTTTGAGATATTTATGTATTTTACCAACTTAGATCTCAAAATGTTTTTTGATTTGTGGTTACCTTTTGTTCCCTTAGTAGCAATTTTGTTTGGCTTCTTGCCTGGATGTGGACCGCAAATTGTCATAGCCACATTTTATTTAAATGGATATGTCCCTTTATCTGCAGAATTAGGTAATGCAATTTCTAATGATGGTGATGCGCTATTCCCAGCCATCGCTTTAGCACCTAAAGCAGCAATAATGGCAACTGTATATAGTGCCATTCCAGCTATTATTGTAGCTTATAGCTATATGTTTTTCTTTGAATAAAAAAAAATCAAACTTACCTTTTAAAATTTGCAAAACTTGCAATAAGCCATTTTATTGGAGAAAAAAATGGCAAAAAGATTGGGAGAATGTTCTTTATTGTTCAAAAAAATGTTCAAAAAAGAAATAGACTTATTATTTTTTTGTCATAGGTATTAAATGTGGCAACTAAAACGTTATTTATCATTCTTGGTAATCAATTATTTCCATTAAATGAATTGAGCAATTTTAAAGACTGTCAGTTTTTAATGGCAGAAGATTATAATCTTTGTACTTATGAGAAGCATCATAAGCATAAATTGGTCTTATTCTTAAGTTCAATGAGAAAATACGCTGCCTCCCTTAAAAATAAAAAATTTTCACTAAAGTATTATTTTCTTAACAAAAAAAATTCACATCTTTCTTATGAAGACAAAATTATAGATTGTATAAAAAGTAAAAAAATCTCTGATGTTAAAATGTTTGAAATAGAAGATAAATTTTTTGAAAAAAGAATTATTGATTTTTGTAAACTCAACAAGCTAAATATTACATTTATTCAAAGTCCCATGTTTTATAATACTAG
>CACIRR010000052.1 GCA_902589095.1 uncultured Alphaproteobacteria bacterium
TTATAAAAGCATTATGTGTAACAACTAATATTTTAGTATTTTCTTTTTTGGAGTGTCTATCAAGAATCAAAGAATTAAATTTTTTTAATCTTATCAATAAATCGGTATTATTTTCCCCATCGGGGAAGCGAATATCGATATTTTTATTCCAATTTTTAATTATGTATGGATAACTTAATTCAATATCTTTGTAAGTTAGTCCTTCAGCAAGACCATAATCAATTTCATTTAGTAATTTATTTTTATGAATTAATTGATCTTTTATAAATAATTTTGATGATTGTATCGAACGCTTAAGTTGACTTGAGTAACAAATATCATAATGATTTTTAGGGATATTGAATTTTTTATTTTTAGTATTCGCTAAAATACTTGGATTTATTTTTTGACCGAGAAAAATATTTTTATTAAAATTGGTTTTAGCATGTCTACGATATGTAATTTTTGTTGCATTTTTCTTAAAATAACTTATTTTTTTGTAAAAATAATTAATAAACTTCAATGTATCTTCTAAAAAATTTTGGGGTTTATTAAGTTTTGTATTTCTCATTAATTTTATATTTTTTAAACGTAAGTAATTTTTGTACAAATCTAAATCATTTTCCGTAATATCTAAAAATAATATTTTAAAAAACTGGTTGTTGATTTTAATATTTTTTTGAGAGGTAAATTTATAATAGTTAATAATAAGGTTTTTAAATATATGATAACTATATTCACACTTATAGAAAACATTATTTATTTTTTTCTTTTTTTTTATTAGATCATAATTTTTACTTTCAAATATATATTTTCTGTACGTTATGACACCCTCTTTTAAATCAGCAATATATGACTTGATTCCTCTTCTGTTATTAAAAAAATCATTTAGAGTTAGATTTCCAACAGGGAAAATTTCTTTTAGACTAACACCCAGAAATTTTTTACTACGCTCCCAATCAAAACAAGTAAAAGGACTTTCTAAAACATGATTTATATGACCTTTTATATCATAAATCATTAGGTGAATAATAATCTGATCTTTTTTTTCAAACTTTAGTGGACCAAAAGTAGAATTTATAACTATTTTATATTTTTCTAGTTTAAAATTACTTAAGTTAATGGATTTGACTAATTTTTTTATTTTGGAAAAATTATTTTTATTTAAATTTTTAGTTATTACGATCAAATCTATATCGCTTTTGCTATTAAATCTTGAATTTAGATTTGAACCAACTAATGTAGTAGAAATTACATCTGAAAGTTTAAAAGGTGTTTTTAGTAATTCATTGAAAAAACTTTTATAATTACTCAAGATAAAAACCTTGAAACTGTTTGCAAACTCATAATTTTTCTTCTTGGGTTGACTGAATTTAATACTTCACTTCCAGAAACAACACTTATAGAATTAATTTTTGAGATATTACTAATGTTAACACCTCCATCCACACAAATATTAATGCGGTGATTTATATTATTAATTTTTTCCAAAAGATCTAAAGTCTTTTCTTGAAATTCTTGGCCACTATGGCCTGGTTTGTCTATTGCCAAAATTAATAAATTTTTGAAATTTGGAATTAGATTTTTAAAATCTTCAAAATTTGTTTTATAATGAATTGCTAAACCGGCAATAACATTATTTTTTTTTATTTTTTTTACTGACTCTAAAAAATTTTTATCCATATCATAATGTAGGTAGATAATATCTGAATACAAAATTGCTTGATCTATCCATCTATTTGGGTCCTTCGACATGATGTGTGTTTCAATTCTTTTGTTCTTCCAAAATGCCTTAATAATTTCAAAAGTATAAATTTTATTTTCTGTTGCTCCATCTACAACAGTTTTATCTACTATATCAACATGTATAAAGTCAGGATATTGGTTAATTTTATCATATATACTTTTTACTGGCTGAACTCCATTAGCATAAATAGCAACCCCTACTCTTTTAAAATCTCTAAAACTAATTCTAGTATGAAGTAAATATCCCAAACTAAATAATATAAAGAGTATAGACAGTCTAATAATAAAATAATTATCAACTTGCATTAATGAATTACTAATCAGAGCATTGAACAATGTGTGATTTGAATTTAATATTTCTTGTAAAATAAGAGAAAAATAAGAAATAATTAAAAAATAAAAAAATGATCTTATTCGTTTCTTTTTTGGAATATTAAAATTGTATTTTACATTTAAAAAATACATAAGCATAATTCCCATTGATGCTGGAAAAAATAAATTTAAAAAAAAATTATAAGTTAAATATAATAATATAAATTTAATTATAAATTCAAAAAAAATAGATATAAAACCAAATAAAATATATAAAATTAAATGTCGGGATTTATAGAATAAATAATCTATATCCTTTAAAAATTGATCACTTAGCAATATTTTTACCTTGTCCATAGTATGCGTTTTGGCCATGCTTACGTTTAAAATGCTTATTTATAATTTCATTGTTTACTGAAGTTTTTGGATTCAATAAAATTGTATGGAATGCCAAGTTAGATACATATTCTAAAATTTCAGCATTTGTAACTGCTCCTTCATGGCTTAAGCCCCAAGTAAAAGGTCCATGACTAGCTACAAGGACTCCAGGACAAAACTTATAATCTAAATTTTTACTTTTCATTAATTCAATTATTTTTTTTCCTGTATTTAGCTCGTAATTATTTTTAATTTCACTTTTTTTCATAGTTTTTGTTATAGGTATTGGAACGTTCCAATAATCTGCGTGCGTGGTTCCTAATATTGGTATTTCTTTTTTTGATTGGGCCCATATAGTTGCAAACCTTGAATGAGTATGAGCTACACTAGTGATGTTTTTAAAATTTTTATATAATATTAAATGTGTCTTAGTATCTGATGAGGGATTAAGTTTTCCTTCTAAAATATTGCCTGATTTAATAGATATTATAGGAAAATCTCTATAATCAATTTTATTTAAATCGACTCCACTTGGTTTTATAACAAATCTATCATTGTCAATTTTTAGACTTACATTACCAAAATTTTGAAAACATAAATTTAAATCAATTAATTTAATATTTTCTAATAGACATTTTTTTTTAATATTATTCATGTTATTAAAATTAAATAATTTTAATTTTTAAATTTTTATCATATCTATGAGCAATTTGCATTCAAATTCTACTTATAAATAAATAACTCAGGATATAAGATATTTTAAGTTTCTGGCAACTACATATTTATTAATAGTATTACTTTTTAATAAAATTGCTTTTATAAATAGCTCTATTATTTTTAAAATAATTATAAATTTAACGTTGTATTTTTTTTTTAAATAAAAAAATAATCTGAAAAATGCAATCAAGTTTTCAAAATGATGTTTAGATAAATTTGGATTTTTTGCAGACCATGAGTTATCTGTTTTAAAGTCATAGCAGGCCATACATTCTGGTATGAATAATGCACCTTTATCTAGAGAACCTAAAATGAGCAAATAATGATCTTCTGTTGGGGCATAGTTATAAAATTTTGGAAGATTTTTTACTATGCTGGTTTTAATAACTGTTGATACAACTGAAGTATATAGTCTATGTGCATCCCAAATTATCTGATTAGTTGTATAAAACTTTTCTACATTTGAGGGTTTTTTTATTTTCTTGTTATCATTATAAGGATTAATAATTTCAACAGAGTGAAAGGAAACATCAACATCATTTTTTTCCATTTTATCAATTTGCTTGCTAAGTTTATTTTCGTCTATCCAAAAATCATCTCCATCACACAAAGCTACATATTGCCCTGAAGCCCTTACAAAATTTGCCTGATGAGATTGTGCATCTTTTCTAAATTGATTTGTCTCATTAAATTTAGGTTTAATTATATCTGGATATTTTGTTTGATAATCTTTTATAATTTTTTGACTACCGTCCGTTGAAGCATCATCAGTAATTAATATTTCATAGTTAAATAGAGTCTTTTGACATAAAAAACTATCAATTGCTCTTTTGATATACTTAGCATGATTA
>CACIRR010000053.1 GCA_902589095.1 uncultured Alphaproteobacteria bacterium
TCCAGAAATCTATGGGGCAGAGCATCTATTAATTGAAAGAGCTTTTGAAGAGCCGCATATTGAAAAACTAAAAAATCTTATACAATGGTGGAAACATTACACTTTAATCAATGACGGAAGCTTGGACAACAATCCTTCACCAGGAAATAAAAAGGGTGGTCTGACAACAATATTGGAAAAATCACTTGGTGCAGTGGCAAAAGGGGGTAATTCTGTAATGGTTGATGTTCTAGATTACGCAGAAAAAGTATCTAAAAATGGTTTTCATTTTATGGACTCTCCCGGTTATGATCCAGTTTCAGTAACAGGACAAGTTGCAGCTGGATCAAATTTAATTTGCTTTACAACTGGAAGAGGATCTTGCTTTGGGTTTAAACCTGCGCCAAGTTTAAAAATTGCAACCAACACCAATATGTATAATAATTTAAAAGAAGATATGGATATTAATGCAGGAACTATCATGGATGGTATTAATTCGATTGAAGAAATCGGAAAGCAAATTTTTGAAGAATTAATTAAGGTTGCTTCCGGAAAAAAAACTAAAAGTGAAATTAATGAATATGGAGATGACGAATTTAACCCATGGGTTATTGGCGCTACAATGTAATTTATTTTATTTGAGATCTTTTATCAACAAGCTCATTATCATATAAAAATTTCCAAAATTCACTAGATAATTTCTGACGATAGTCACTTGTATTTTCTTTAACCTGCTTTGGAGTATTCATCCCAAGAACACAAGATGAAACTATGTTGTTAAAATATGGAAATTGAATTGCGGCTTTTTTTAGAGTTGTATCAAAATTATCACATACTGATTTTATTTTATTAGCCTTACTCAACCAATAATCTGCACTTTCAAATGGTTTAGGCTTTCTGACTAAACTTTTTTCAAGATTTTCAAACCAATCTGAATCAAGCTTTGTGTAATCAAAATAGGATTGTGGTGAGGGATTAATTAAAATGCCACTGTTAAACACACCTCCTAAAATTAAAGAGATATTATTTTTTTCACAAATTGGCATTAATTCATCTAAGCTAGTTTGATCAAGTAAAGTGTATCGACCAGCTAATAAAAAACAATCAAAGCAGCCCATTTTTGCAAACTCTACCAACATTTCATTTTGATTTAAACCACAGCCTAAAGCTGTAACAAGCCCCTCTTCCTTGAGTTTTATCATTGCTTTAATTGCACCATCTTTTGCCTCTTGAAAATGATCAGGGTGATTATCAGGATCATGCAAATGAAGAATATCAATTCGATCTAACTTTAAGCGTTCTAAACTATCCTCAAATGATTGCATTGCACCATCATAAGAAAAATCAAATTTTGAGTCTTTATTTTTTGGTGAACCAAGAAATTTTTGTGAGGCCTTAGAGTCATCTGTATTAACAATTAATCTTCCAACTTTCGTTGAAATTATAAAATCATCTCTATTTTTATTTTCTAAAAAATTACCGACTCTTATTTCGGCCATCCCCGAACCATATAATGGAGCAGTATCAAAATACCTAATTCCTTGTTCCCATGCTGCTTCAAGAGTATCAGATGCATCTTTTTCATGAACCTCTTCCGGCCAACCACCTAATGGTGCAGTCCCCATTCCAATTTCAGTTATCTCAAGATCTAGTTTACCTATCTTTCTTTTATTGATCATTAATAAAATTTTTACAACTTACCATTAAAAGAATTATGATAAAGTTCTTCAAAATCTATTACGTCCAATTCTAGGGGATTGCCGCCAGTAGATGGATCTTCTTTTGCCATTATGCTCATTTTCTTTATTTGCGATTCATCATTAATTAGTTCTTTAAGTGTATGAGGTATTGATAATTTTTTTCTTAGCTCCAAAATCCAGTACATAAAACCATCAAATGAGTATTCAGATAAATTTAAATATCTAGACAAAGATATCATTTTTTCTTCAATAACTTTTCTATTTTTTTTCAGAACATAAGGCATAAAAACAGCATTTGTTAGCCCATGATGTGTATTATAAATTGCACCGACTGGATGACTTAAGGAGTGAATAGCTCCCAAACCTTTTTGAAAGGCAATTGAACCCATAGATGATGCGGCTAACATATTTCCTCTTGCTTCTATATCGTTACCATCTTCATAAGCTCTAATTAGAAAATTCTTTACAATACTCATACCCTCAAGAGCAATCCCTTGAGACAAAGGATGAAAGAAATTTGAGCTGTAAGCTTCAAGACAATGAGCCAAAGCATCCATTCCTGTAAAGGCAGTAAGATTTTTAGGAAGAGGCAAAGTCAATTCTGGATCAAGTATAACTATTGATGGTAGCATTTTAGGGTGAAAAATTATTTTTTTCTCTTTTGTCTCTTCATTGGTATAAACTCCAGCTCTACCAGTTTCAGAGCCTGTGCCTGCAGTAGTAGGTACGGCAATAATTGGTTTAATTACATTGCTGTCTGCTCTAGTCCAATAATCGCCAATATCTTCAAAATCCCATAGAGGTCTAGTTTGCCCAGCCATAAAAGCTATTCCTTTACCAACATCCATCCCTGACCCTCCACCAACTGCAATTACACCATCATGAGAATTAGCATTAAAATTTAAAACACCTTCCTCAACATTCTTTCCAGAAGGATTGGACTGAACATCACTAAATATATTAGCTGTCTTTGTTAGTGATTCATTTATTTTTTTGAATTATATTTGTTTTTTAAGATGCCAGGATCTGTTACAATTAATGGATTTTTTATATGTAAACTATCGCAGGCTTTTTGAATTTCATTTATTCTTTTTTCACCAAACCAAATACTCGTTGGATAATTCCAGTTCATTGACATCATATTAATTATACTTTCCTTAAATGATAACTTTTTGCTCTTGTTAAGTGATCAAATCCCAATACTGACAATGTAACCCCCATACCAGTATCTTTAACTCCAGTCCAAGCAAGACCTGGATCTAAGTAATCGCATCTATTCATAAAGAATGTACCTGTTTGGATTTTATTACCAAAAAGTGTAGCAAAATTTTTATCTGAAGTCCAAATACTGGCAGTTAAACCATAAGGACTATCATTCATTAATTGTTCAGCTTCATCATCATTTTTAACCTTCATTATACCAACAGTGGGACCAAAAGTTTCTTCCATCATAAATTCCATACTATGATCGACATTTATAAGAGCTGATGGTGATACATAACAATTATCAGAATTATCTATTTTAAACTTTGATTCATCGATTATGTTTTTTGCTCCATTATTAAGTGCTTTTGATACTTGATCACGTATGTTGTTAGCTGCACTTAATTTTACAACTGGGCCAAGGTTAGTAGAATTATCTAATGGATTATCCAATATGTATTTTTCAGTTTGAGCTTTAAAAGCATCAACAAAGTTATCAAAAATTTTTTCATCCACATAAATTCTCTCAATGCCACAGCAAGATTGACCAGAATTATAGTAGGAGCCATCGACTAAATTTTCAACTGCATGATCAAAGTTGCAATCAGCTCTGACATAAGCAGGATCTTTACCGCCTAACTCTAAACCTGCCCCTATAAATCTTGTTCCAATGGCTTTTTTAACTTCTATTCCTCCAGATACAGAACCTGTAAATAACACGTGGTCAATACGAGTATCTGCAATTACTTTTGAAGTAGAAGCATGGTCTAAATGTAATATTTGAAAAACATTTTTAGGCAAACCAGCTTTTTCCGATGCTTTGAGGAGCTGTTCAGCACAAAGAGGTGTTTGAGAGGAATGTTTTAATATTACGCAGTTACCAGCAAGCAAACTTGGCACTATTGAATTTACAGAGGTATTATAAGGATAATTCCAAGGGGCGATAACAAATATTGTCCCCAGAGGATCTTTTTCAATAAAGTTA
>CACIRR010000054.1 GCA_902589095.1 uncultured Alphaproteobacteria bacterium
AGATAATATCTCTTGATTGAAGTTTTCTTCCAAACTTTCTATGCATTGCATCATCTGATAAGTAAGTAATATGCGCTATCATTCTAGCTACGGCTAAACCTCTTTCAGGAATTGAATTATTTGAGGCATAATTTCCTTTATGCCAATTCAGGTCATTCATTATGGCTTGTCTCCCCACTTCATGAAAAGCAATATTTTGTGCAGAGTGCTTAAGAGCACCAGCAATATGAATGACTGATTTAATCTTATCAGGAAAATCAATTGACCATTGTAATGCTTGCATTGCCCCCATTGACCCTCCAACCACACTACATAATTGATCAATTTGTAATGCATCCATTAATTTTGACTGAGCATTAACCATATCCTTTATGGTCACAGATGGAAAATCTGCTCCATAAATATCTTGCCCAGATTCATTTTTTTCTTTTGGGCCTGTTGAACCTGCACAACCGCCAAGTACATTTGAACAAATCACAAAAAACTTATTTGTATCAATTGGTTTATCTGGTCCAACCATTCTTGCCCACCAACCATCTTTTCCAGTTATCGGGTTATGTCCTGTAACATATTGATCTCCTGTCAAGGCATGACAAATTAATATTGCATTTGTTTTATTTTCATTGAGCGACCCAAATGTATTAAAAGCTAATTTAAAATTTTTTAAAACTTCCCCGGATGCAAGCTTTAAATTTGCATTTTTAAAAATGGCAAAGCGACATTTTAAATTATTATCATCTATTAATTCAATATTACTCATAAATTTTATAACCAAAATGAAGTATTGCTTTAGGGGGAGAGTATCACGCTTTAGCTGTTTCGATACACACCCGCAAGCTGTTTCAAATCGGTGTAGAGGGTTATTTAATTTATATGCTTTTTTTGTCAATATTTGTTCATTTTGGTCAATAAATTACTGTTTATTTTGATTTATTCTAATATTGTTTGTAAAGACACACACATATTATGGATAATAAAAAATTAGATGTACTCAGGGACAATGTTAATGATCTTGATGATAAAATACTGGATTTACTTAGAGAAAGAGCTGAAATAGTAACTGAAATTGGTAAGCAAAAAAAATCTACATCCAATATAGTTGATTATGATAGAGAGCAAAAAGTTCTAGATAGAATACTTCAACATACAAAAGCAAAATATTCAAAAGACTCCATCGTTAGGATTTGGAGAGAAATTTTTCAGGCATCCACAAAATTACAAGAAATTGATAGGTCAACTATAGACACAAAAAGATCAATCAATTTAATAAACACATATAAGGGTGGTAAGTCTTCTCTTAAGGGTAAAGATAATATTATTAAGTTATCTTCTAATGAAAATTCGTATGGTCCATCACCAAAGATATTAGAAAAAACAAATATTAAAGAGGCCCTCTCAAACGCTCATCGTTATCCGAATATTGATGGAGCTCAATTAAGAGATAAATTAGCTAGTGTACATAATATCAACGCTAATCAGATTGTGCTTGGTTGCGGATCAGATGAAACACTTTTGTTTGCAGCTTTAGCTTTTTGCCAAGATGGTGATGAAATAATACATGCAGAGCATGGTTTTGAAATGTATTCCATAATAACAAAAATAGTAGGTGCAACTTCAAAGTTAATTAAAGAAGATCAAAATTATAAAGTCACAGTTAATTCAATTTTAGAGCAAGTATCTCCGTCAACAAAGATAATTTATTTAGCTAACCCTAATAATCCTACTGGCACATATTTGGCGCGCTCTGAGATTAATGAAATTTTAAATAAATTGCCAAAAAATATTATAATGGTTTTAGATGGAGCGTATGCAGAGTATGTGACCAAAGAAGATTACGACAATGGTTTTTCTTTAGTCGATCAATTTGAAAATATAATATTAACTCGGACTTTCTCAAAAGCTTATGGGCTTGCAGGATTAAGATTAGGTTGGTGTTATACGAGCAAAAAGGTAGCTACAATTTTAAATAAGGTAAAAGGCCCCTTTAATACGCAAAGTTTATCACAAGAAATGGCTATTATTGCGCTGGAAGATAAGGAGTATTTAGATCAAATCGTTAAGAATAACCAAGAGGTTAAAGATTGGTTTGAAAATGAACTTAAAAAAATCAATATCAAAACTAATCCATCTGAAGGTAATTTTAGTTTCGTTGAAATGACTGAAGGAGAGGTAAAAAATATATCTGCGTATCTTGCTAATATGGGAATTATTGTTCGAGAATTAGACAGTTATGGATTACCTAATTGCCTTCGAATTACCATCGGAACAAAAGAAGAAATGGAAGCAACCATTCATGCTCTCAAACAAATTTAATTATGACAAAAAAATTTAATTCAGTTTTAATAATTGGTATGGGGCTAATAGGCTCATCAATATCAAGAGCTTTGACTGAATATCAAGTTGCTAATAACGTTTATGGTTTAGATGCAAATGATAAGGTGATTAAAAAATGCCAAGACTTAAATATATTAGCTCAAGGAGAAACTGATTTATCTAATTTTGATCTTCAGTTTGATTTAGTTATAATCTGTACACCTGTAAGCACTTATGAAAAAATCTTTATTGAGTTAAGTAAATTTATATCGAAACCTACTCTTGTAACCGATGTAGGCTCAACGAAAATGAGCACAATAAGTGATTTTAATAAAATAAATCCTGACCAAAATATCTCTTTTGTACCCTCGCACCCCATTGCCGGTCTTGAAAAGAGTGGTCCAGAATTTGGTTTTAGTAAATTGTTTGAAAATCGATATTGTATACTTACTCCATTTCAAAAAGATAACAAAGCTTTAGAGTCAATTAGTGATATGTGGAAATCAATAGGCATGACAATTGAAATCATGGATGCTGAACGCCACGATAGAGTTCTTGCAATGACATCGCATATCCCCCAACTAATTGCTTATTCTGTTGTTGGAACTGCAACTGAACTAGAGTCACATATGCGCGATGAGGTAATCAAGTACTCGGCAGCAGGATTTAGAGATTTTACAAGATTAGCTGGCAGTGATCCAATTATGTGGCGGGATGTATACCAAAAAAACAAAAATGCTGTTCTTGAGATGTTGGGGAGATTTAGTGAAGACTTATCAACATATCAAAAGGCAATAAGAAATGGTGATTTAGAATTTTTAGAAAATAAATTTAATCAATCTAAAAAAATTCGTAAAGAAATTGAAGATATTGGTCAGGCAGGCAGTTTTGATCCTACAGAAAAAAAGAACTAGATAAGCAATTTGTTTGTTGCTGACTCTATAGATTTTTCAACTTGTTTAAGAACTTCTTTTTTATCTAACCCTACTTCTATTTCAGGCAAAAACTCAATGATGATATGTCCTTTATTAATTATTTTGATTCCTTTTTGCCAAAATAATCCTGAGTTTAATGCAACAGGTTTTAGCTTTCTTTTAGCCGCATTGTAAATGCCAACAAAACCAGACTTGTAATCAGTTTTTTCACCAGGTTTC
>CACIRR010000055.1 GCA_902589095.1 uncultured Alphaproteobacteria bacterium
GTAATCTCCAAAGGTAACTATTTTCATTTTTTGGTACCAAAAAATATAGGATTAAAAAAATTATAAATAAAAATAAAAATTGTTTTGGTCTTGATTTTCTAAATTCTTGATTCATCAATTACTTATTTTCCAAATAGTACCTTAATTACTTTTGAAGGTTTTAAAATACCTACTGGTTTATTATTTAAATTTGCGTCAACAACTAATAAGTTTTCTTTA
Organism: uncultured Alphaproteobacteria bacterium; assembly: GCA_902589095.1. Lineage (GTDB taxonomy): Bacteria > Pseudomonadota > Alphaproteobacteria > HIMB59 > CACPNW01. Next base: position 220 of record CACIRR010000055.1, read on the forward strand.
CTTTCTAAAATTGACTCAGCAACTGTTTCAATAATTGCATCTTTAGAAATACTTTTTGCAGCAGTCGAAGCTTCATCATATTTATCCATAATAGATTCAATTTTAAGAACTTTTTCTCTAGGGACATCTTCGGTAAATTTTTTAACATATTCTGTTGCTGGATTTAGAACAATATTATCAGGTGTATCTAGTTGTTCAATAATTCCATCTTTCATTATTGCTATTCTGTCAGCTAATCTTAGGGCTTCATCAAAATCATGTGTAACAAACATTATCGTTTTGTGTAATGAGTCTTGCAATCTTAAAAACTCATCTTGCATTTCTTTTCTAATAAGAGGATCTAATGCTGAAAAAGGCTCATCTAAAAACCAAATATCTGGTTCGACTGCTAATGATCTTGCAATACCTACCCTTTGTTGTTGTCCCCCAGAGAGTTCACGAGGAAAATAATTTTCTCTTCCTTTTAAACCAACAAGCTCAACCATTTCCATAGCTTTGCCAATACTATCTTCTGTAGTAGTTCCTTTTATAATCAAAGGAAAAGCAATGTTTTCTAATACTGTTTTATGCGGTAGTAGTGCAAAACTTTGAAACACCATACCCATTTTATTTCTTCTAAGTTCTATTAATTGTTTGCTATTCATTTGAAGGAGATCTTCACCATCAATAAATATTTTTCCAGCAGTTGGGTCAGTAAGTCTAGATATACATCTTAATAAGGTTGATTTTCCTGAGCCTGAAAGACCCATTACAACCAACATTTCTCCTTTGTGGATTTCAAATGTCGCGTTATTTACACCCACTATACAGCCAGCTTCCTGAAAATCTTTAGCTGAAACTTGCCCGTTTGAATTTTCTAAGATTTTTTTTGCGTTATTGCCAAATATTTTAAATACAGACTCACATTTGATAACTGGTTTTTCATTTTGAGTGGAAGAGTCTTTTAACATGTTAAACTTATAGCACTAAAAAAGATAATTATTTAAAAAAAATTCGCGGTTTAATAAAAAATCCCCTCTCAAATAAGAGGGGATTTTAATAAATTAGTAAATATTTATTTCATCCAAAGATCAAAAAGATCTCTGTGATCAGCAATAAATTTAGTTGCAGCATCAGCATGATCCATGCCTTGATTGTCAACTAGATCTGCCATTAGACCGATCTGTGGAGCGGTAAATGACATTTTTGTATAAAATTTATATGCTGCAGGATGAGTAATAGGGAACTTGATGTGAGCTGCTTTTTTTAACCAACCCTTTGGAGAACCACAACCTGTAGTCTCTAAAGTTCCACCATTTTCTAATCTGCAACCCTCAAAGTATGGAGGGAATTCAATGAATGTAAAACCAGCAGCATCTGTGAAGTTTGGAGACCAGTTGAATATTACTGTTCCTCTACCTTCTTTTTTTGCTGCATCAAGTTCTGCCCATAGCGCATCAGCACTTCCTGCAAACTTAACCATCCATAAGTCATCAATACCAAGACCTTTTAATCTGTTAGGCATAACGTCGGTATGCCACTCATAAGGTCCTTCTAACCATCGACCTTTTCCACCAGAGTCAGCAGTAGCAAAGTTAGCTGCACACTCAGGTGACTTAAGAGCTTCCCAATTTGGCAGTCCTGGGCATAAACCTTCATCAATTACCCAGTTAGGAATTCCCATTTCTTCAAAAGTTATAAGATCGTGGCTTCCAGCATCAATTAGACCACCTTTATCCATAGCTTCATAAAAAGGAAGAGCCATAGTAGACTCCCAAGTTTCGTGAGCTACGTGTAAGTCTCCAATTCTAACTGCCTCGTATCTAGAAGCAGATTCAGCTGGAACTAATTCAGCAGTAAAACCTTGTTCTTCAAAAATTTGTGCCATAACATTAGCCATTACTATTTGGCTTGTCCAGTTAAGCACTGGTATTCTAATCGGGTCTGCAGCTTTAGCAATACTTCCAAAAACTGTGAAAGATAGCACTACAGCAGCTAAAACTAACCCTTTAAATACTTTAACCATATTACCTCCCGTTAGGTTTAGATTTAAATCTATTTTTATTGTTATTCTCATCTGAAAACATTTCAGTTAATTGTTTCTTATTTTGAAACAACTTTTTGCTTTAAAAATAGCATTTTTTAATAAATACTTATATTTCATTTTGGAGGGTATATGACAAAAGTTGCTATAATAGGTTCAGGGCCATGCGGTTTATCAATGCTTCGAGCATTTCAACAAGCTGAAGAAAAGGGTCAGAGTATCCCTGAAATAGTTTGCTATGAGAAACAAGAGGATTGGGGAGGTTTGTGGAATTATAGTTGGCGAACTGGATCTGATCAATATGGAGACCCTGTACCAAATAGTATGTACCGTTACTTGTGGTCAAATGGACCAAAAGAATGTTTGGAGTTCGCTGATTATTCGTTTGATGAACATTTTAAACAACCAATCCCATCTTTTCCTCCAAGAGAAGTTTTATACGACTACATATTAGGCAGAGCAAAAAATGGTAACTTAAAAAAATATATTAAATTTAGTACGACTGTATCAAACGTCAATTTCAATGGTAGTCAATTTGAGCTCACCTCAATAAATAAAAAAGAAAATAAAGTAGCTAAAGAAATATTTGATTATGTAGTTGTTTCAACAGGTCACTTTTCTGTGCCATATATTCCTGAATATGAGGGGATGAAATCTTTTCCTGGTAGAATTTTACATGGTCATGATTTTAGAGATGCTGAGGAATTTAGAAATAAAGATGTTGTTGTATTAGGCAGTAGT
>CACIRR010000056.1 GCA_902589095.1 uncultured Alphaproteobacteria bacterium
ATTAGTCTTTACAGATCTCTTCGAAGGTTAAACCCCTCTCCATACTTAGTTAATTTAAATTTTAATGATATTGGTTTAGTGGCTTCTAGTCCTGAATTGCTTGTTCAATTAAGAAATAATAAAATTACTATTCGCCCAATAGCAGGAACTAGGAAAAGAGGAAAAAATGCTAATGAAGATTTAGAACTTTCTAGAAATTTGCTTCAAGATAAAAAAGAACTTGCAGAACATTTAATGTTATTAGATTTGGGAAGAAATGATGTTGGTAGAGTTTCTAAAAATCAATCAGTAAAAGTAACAGAACAAATGATTATTGAATATTATTCACATGTTATGCATATAGTTTCTAATGTCGAAGGTGTTATTGATGAAAAATATGATGCTGTAGATGCTCTTAAAGCTGGCTTTCCTGCTGGAACAGTGTCTGGCGCTCCAAAAATTCGAGCGATGCAAATTATTGAAGAGCTTGAAAATCTAAATAGAAGTTTTTATGCTGGTTGTATGGGTTATTTTGACTCTAATGGGGATATGGACACATGCATCAGTCTAAGAAGTGGATTAGTTAAAAATGGTAAATTATTCATTCAAGCTGGAGGCGGAGTTGTGTATGACTCAAACCCTGAAGATGAATATCAAGAAACAATTAACAAAGCCAGCGCTCTAATGGCAGCGGCAGAAGATTCTTATAAATATAATTCATGATACTTCTAATAGATAATTATGATAGCTTTACATATAATGTTAAGCATCATTTTAGTGAAATTGGAGCAGCTGTAGAAACATATAGAAATGATGCAATTTCAATTGAAGATATTATCAAACTTCAGCCAAAAGCAATTGTACTATCACCAGGACCATGCACACCTAATGAAGCTGGTATTTGCTTGAAATTAATTGAAGAATTGCAAAATAAATTTCCAATATTAGGCATTTGTTTAGGGCATCAATCTATTGGTCAAGCTTTTGGCGCTAAAATAATTAAATGTGAAGAAATTATGCATGGAAAAATAGACAAGATGCAACACTATAATCATGAAATATTTAGCAGTATTGAGAAAAATTTTTTGGCCACAAGATACCATTCCTTAGTTATTGATCCAAAAACATTACCATCAGATTTTAAAATAACTGCTGAGACTAAAAATAAAATAATTATGGGTATAGCCCATGTTAATTTGCCCATTTATGGTTTCCAGTTTCATCCAGAAAGTATAGGGACTGATATTGGAAAAACTCTGCTGTCAAACTTTTTAAAGCTAATCAATTATGGAAATTAATACTATTAAAAACAAACTTTTTGCACAGCAAGATTTAACGGTAAACGAGTCAGTTGATCTTTTTGAATTAATAATGAATGGAAAATTAAGTGAAATCGATATTTCAGCTATTTTAATTGCTCTTAAACTTAAAGGAGAATCTAAAAATGAAATATTGGGAGCTGCAAAAATAATGCGTTCAAAATCTATGAAAATTTCATCCCCAGACAACACTGTTGATACTTGTGGAACAGGTGGGGATATGTCCAATACCTTAAATATATCGACTGCGGCTTCTTTGGTTGCTGCAAGTTGTGGAATCAAAATAGCAAAGCATGGAAATAAATCTGTTAGCTCAAAATCTGGTTCTGCAGATATGCTTGAACATATTGGGTACAAATTTTCTGATAATCCTAAAAAATTAGAAAGCGAATTAAACAAAAATAATTTTTGTTTTATGTTTGCTCAGTACCATCACTCTGCGATGAAATATGTCATTAATGTTAGAAAAACATTAGGCACAAGAACGATATTTAATCTTTTAGGACCTCTAACAAATCCAGCAAATACTAAAAACCAACTTTTAGGTGTTTACGACCAAAAATGGCTTTCTACGCACTGTGAAGTATTAAAAGATTTAGGATCACAAAATGTAATGATTGTGCATGGAACAGATGGGTTAGATGAAATTACACTCAGTAAAAATTCACTTATTTGTGAATTAAAAAATAATACAATCAATAACTATACTCTAGATCCTCGAGATTTAGGATATGATTATATTTCGTTAGAAGAAATCAAAGGTGGCGATCCAAAATATAATGCAGAGTCCTTTTTAAAAATGATTGATGGTAATTATTTACAATTTCAAAAAATTGTAGAGTTAAATGCTGGTGCAGCAATTTATCTTGCTGGAAAATGCTCTAACATTAAAGATGGCGCTTTAATTGCAAGCAAAGCAATAAATGAAGGTATCACTAAAGAATTTATTAAAAAAATTACTGATGACTGATATTTTAAAAAAAATATGTTTAGATAAAAGCAAAGAAATTGAAATCTTAAAAAATAAATGCTCTTTAAAAACTTTAAAAAAATTAGTTTCTGATAAAATTGAGAAAAGAGATTTTAAAAACACAGTTATTGAGTCTGTAATAAATAAAAATAATTTAATTATTGGTGAAATCAAAAAGTCTAGCCCAAGTGCAGGGCAAATAATCAAAGAATATCATCCAGAAGAAATAGCAAAAACATACGAAAGGGCGGGTATTGGAGCAATATCCATCTTAACTGAAAACAATTACTTTAATGGAGAAATAGACCATTTATCCTTGATTAAACAAAACACAAGAATACCTATTTTACGAAAAGATTTTATAATTGACGAATATCAAATTTTTGAGAGTAAAGTTTATCAAGCAGACATTATACTATTAATTGTATCTGTATTAAGCGATGATCAATTGAAACGTTTTTTAAAAATTGCTGAAGATTTA
>CACIRR010000057.1 GCA_902589095.1 uncultured Alphaproteobacteria bacterium
CCACTCTTTTTATTATTATCTTTTTTTTATTTTATAAATAATTCTTAATATGATTAAAAAAATTAACAGTATTGTAAATAAAATGAACTCTGTAGAAATTACATCTGAAGATTTAAAATTTTTTAATTCATAAATCTCATAAATTTTACTACCAAAATAAGTAAAAAGAAAAATCATAGGACTAAAACCTAAAAAAGATGAAATGAAAAATTTAGATTTTGATATTTTTATAAATGAAAAAAATAAATTTTGAATGAATAAAGGAATACCAGCTATTAACCTTATTAAAATAAGATATTCATAAGTTGAATATTTTATTAAATTATTAAGTCTTTTTGAAAACTTCAAATAAAATAAGTTAAATAAGTTATTAAATATATTTTTTAAAATATATATAAAAACAAAGCTACCAATTAATATAGCAATTATATTTATAAAAAATCCTAAATAAAATCCAAAAAAAAATCCTGAAGAAATGATAAGTACTGGACCTCCAGGAAGAGAAAGACTAAAAAAAATAATTAATGAAAACAAATAAAGTAAAAAAAATAAAGTAAAATTAGTTTCTAATTGTTCATAAAAAAAATTGATAATATCATATAAATAATCAAACATTAAAAATTAAATTTTAAGAAATTGATTTGCTGAATCATGTAAGGGTTCTTTAATTAAATTAAGTTTGTATCTTTTTTTTGCTATTTCTATTTCAAATTTATTACAATATTTATCTATATCTACTTTTGAAGTTACATATCCAAAAACCATGCTTTTATCATAAAAGAATGAGTAATTACCTGATGTGCTTTCACCAACTATTTTATTTTCTAAAAATATTGGCTCATCATGTAAAGCTAATGGATTTCCTGGTTCGGCATCATTTATTGTAAACATTACTAGTTTTTTACGAGATATACCTTTTTCTTTTATTAAATAATTTTTACCAACAAAATCCTCTTTTTTGTTTAGTTTTGTTGCGAAACCTAAATTAGCTTCATAAGGATTTTCAGCTGGAGAAATATCATGTCCCCAATGCAAATATCCTTTTTCCATCCTCATAATATCCATAGAATGAGCACCTGCATGCACTAATTTGAATTCTTTTTCTTCGTTAACAATTGCCTCATAAACCTCTTTTGATTTTTCTACAGGTATATAAATTTCCCAACCAAGTTCACCTACATATGAAATTCTTTGAAACCATATTTGAATTTCATTAAATTGAATATATTTTCCTGTTCCAAATTTGAAATCATCATTTGAAAATTTTTCACCAAATACTTTTGATACTAAGACTCTACTCTTTGGACCAAATATTCCTAAACAAGCATAGTCATCAGTAATGTCTTTGAAATTTACAGAATCATCTAAATATTTAAGAATATGTTTTTTATCATGAGTTCTAACACTCGATCCAGTAACTATTCTAAATTTGTTTTTATCAATACAAGTGACAGTCAAATCAGCTTCAATTCCTCCCTTTGAATTAAGCATCTGGGTATAAGTTACTGCGCCAATCTCATTTTTAATATTATTTGAGCAAATATATTGAAGAGAAGAATGAGTTTTCTCACCACTTAGCTCAAATTTAGCAAAAGGTGATAGTTCAAAAAGAGCAACATTTTTTCTGGCATTTATAGTTTCAAATCTAGCAGACTCATACCAGTTCTGATATCCATAACTATATTTATAATGCGTATCTTTTCCGCTTAAAGCATACCACATAGGTCTTTCATATGCTGCAGATTGCCCAAAACATGCGCCACGGGCCTTTAATTGATCGTGATAAGGCAATAATTTAACATTTCTTGATGTGGTATGTTGTTTGAAAGGCCAATGCATTGCATATAAATTTCCAAGAGACTCTGTGACTCTCTCAGTTATAAATTTTAATTCAGAGTGAAATTTCTCAAATCTTGAAATATCAAGAGAAAAAACATCTTCATATATTTCTCCATTCATCATCCACTCTGCAGTAATTTTGCCTGCACCACCTGAACTTACAATCCCAATACTGTTGAAACCTCCGCACATATACAAATTTTTAACTTCTGGTGTTTCACCTAGTAAATAATTAGTGTCCGGTGTAAATGACTCAGGGCCATTAAAAAACTTTCTAATCCCTGATTTCTCAAGACTTGGTATTCGATTCATTGCATTGATTAAATAAGGTTCAAAGTGGTCGAAATCTTCAGGCAACTCACCAAATGAAAAATCTTCAGGAACTCTATAATTATTAACAAAAGCAGGTTTTGCATTTGGTTCAAAAACACCAACTAATAATTTTCCTGCATCCTCTTTTAGATACAAACAATTATTATAATCTCTTAGAACTGGTAAAGATCTATCAATTTCTTTTATTGGTTCACTTAAAACATAAAAATGTTCATCGGGGTACAATGGTATACTAACATTTATTTCATTAGCTATTTGTCGAGACCACATTCCCGTAGCAAGAACAACATACTCACATTCAATTTTTCCAAAAATAGTTTCGACACCGGAAATTTTATTATTTTTTATTAAAATCTTTTTAACAGGACACTTTTCAATTATTTTTGCTCCATTTTGTTTTGCTGCCTTAGCCAAAACATTCGCAACTCCTACTGGATCAGCTTGTCCATCTTTTGGTATAAATACACCTCCTACAAGGTCATCAATATTTATAAGAGGATAAATTTCTTTAATTTCATCTTTGCTGACCTCTTTAGCTTCAATTTCAAATCGTTG
>CACIRR010000058.1 GCA_902589095.1 uncultured Alphaproteobacteria bacterium
TTAATCACATTAAATAGAATGGGTCAATAATGCTATTTATCCTAAGATATTTTTTTGTGTTTATTTTTTTAATGCTGTCCACACAGCTTAAAAGTACTGAAATGACACTTCAAGAATTGTTTTTTGATAAGTCTAAGCCTTATCATTTAAAAATTTTGGATGCCTTGCCAAAAGATGCAATATTACAGGTTGGTCCAGATAATGCTGAAAATACAATAATAGAATTTATGGATTATTTTTGTGGTTATTGCAAAAAGATACACCCCGAGTTGATGCAATTAGCTGAAGAAAGGGATGATGTAAAAGTTGTTTTTCTTCATCACCCGATTTTAAGTGAAAGTTCAAATATATTAGCAAAAATGTCTGTTGCTGCAAGTATGCAAGGAAAAGGAATGCAATTTCATAATGAACTTTTTTCAATGCAGGGCAGTATTACACAAAAAAAACTTGATGAAGTTTTAGATAAAATTGAAATTAATAAAACAAAACTCATGATTGATATTGGTAAAGATGAAATTAATAGTGCTATCGAACTCTCATCTTTCTTGGCAAAAGGTTCTGGTGCTAGAGGAACTCCTGCAATATTTATAAATGAGGAATTTGTAGGAGGATATATTCCTCCAGGAAAACTTCAAGGTTTACTTAGATAAATCACTCCCCTTGAAGGGAAGTGATTAAATAGAAAATCAAATATTATTCGTTTGCTCCTGATACTTCTCTTGTATTAGCATTGAAAGATTCAGTAAAAGGAATGGACACAACTTCTGCATCTACTGGGACTCCAGGTGTGTCAGAGTATTGATCAGGAAGGTGAACTTTATACTTAGTGCCTTCTTTTCCGATTGGGAAACCATTTTTGCTTAAAGTACCATCGAAAGGAACATAACCCATAGCAATATTTCTTCCTTGCTCTGGATGGTACCAAGGAGAAGTAATAAAACCACATGGCTCTTTTCCGTCTTCAGAAACTAACCAAAAATCTGGAGCATACTCTTCTATTGGTTTTCCACCTAAAGATAATCCAACGAGTTGGAGTTTGTAAGGTTTTTCACCTGCTCTAAGTTGATCCCTCATCTTTTCAAGAACTTCTTTTCCTACATAGTCAGCAGTTTTATTCCACTCACCTTTTCCAGATAATGACACTTGGTATCCTAGGTTACATTGAAATGGATTATGTTGATTATCCATATCTTGACCCCAAGATAAAATACCAGCCTGTATTCTTCTGTGGTGCGCAGGTGCTATAACCATTAAGTTATGTTTTTTTCCAGCTTCTAATACTGCATTCCACATATCATCAGCGTACAAAGTAGAGTCTCTTAAATAAATTTCATATCCAGCTTCACCAGAAAAACCTGATTGAGAAATAACACAATCTCTTCCACCAACTTTAGCTTCAGCAAGACCATAAAAAGGCATGTTGTCCAATTCTACTTGGTCACCAATTAAATCCTTCATTAAGGCCAATGATTTTGGACCTTGAATCTGAACAGGAGAAACATCAATTTCATCGATAGTAACGTTAAATCTGTTATCATGATTTACACCCTGCAGATAAAGCCCAATATCACTATCAGATAAACTAAACCAAAACTCATCATGAGAAATCCTTAGTAGGATTGGGTCATTCAATACACCACCATATTGGTTACACAAAATAACATATCTTGCTCTCATTGGAGAAATTTTAGTAGCGTCTCTTGTGATTACATAATCAACAAAAGCTTCTGCGTCAGGACCCTTAACTTGAATTTGTCTTTCAACAGCAACATTCCACATAGTTACGTGATTTTTAATTGCTTCGTATTCAACCATTGCTCCGCCATCTTCAGGCTTAACATAACCTCTTGGATGATAAATTCGATTGTACACAGTAGCTCTCCAACAACCAGCTTCGATTGAAAGATGCCAGTATGGAGATTTTCTAACACGCGTAGAAATTAACATTTGGACAGGGGTTGGACCACTCTGTCTTAAATTATATGGGACCCTTCTATCTGATTGATCCACTGATGTAACATGTTTAATCATGCTTAACTCCTTATAAAAAAATATACCCAACGCGGTATCTAAACTTCTTTTCCTGCGCAATCATAAAATCAATATTATTTAAAATAATTGGGGAGCTTGATCTTAAAAAAAACTCAATTGAGTCAAAGTTTTGACATGTTAGATGGTTAGTTAGTATGAATGAACTTAATTAAACTATCCTTGATTCTTCCTTTACTTTTTTTAATGGCTTGCTCTGCAGCTTATGAAAAAGTAAAAAAAATTGACGCTGGTACTCCAAACACTTTTCACCAATATCTGTTATCTAATTATCAGGAAAACGCTTCTTTCGAGGCTGAAGAAATGCATGATTGGAATTCTGCAAAATTATATTCTGAAAAAGCATTAAGGGCTATGAGTGGTGAAAATATTTACCCTGAAAAAATAACATATTGGAAGATACCAGAAGATAAGCTCAAAGAAATCAGGATAGGTTATGATAACTTAATATCAATTTATGAAGAAGCTATTATCAAGGATCCTCAAAATCTTGCAAAAGCAATAAGTTCTTTAGATTGCTGGGCTGAACAAGAAGAAGAAAAATGGCAAACATGGGATATTGCAAAATGTAAAGATGATTTTGTAAAAGCTATGCATGAAATCTATAATAATTTATTAACTGAAAAAAAAGATATTGAAGCTG
>CACIRR010000059.1 GCA_902589095.1 uncultured Alphaproteobacteria bacterium
TTAAATTATGAATGGACACTCTTATATTTTCTTCTTCAAGAAAATTTATTTGATTTTCTATAGATAATTTTTTTGGAATATTTTTATATGCACTACTAAGGTTTGATAACCAGCTGTTTATAAATTTATATTTTTTATTTTGACCTTTGAAATGTTGGGTATGACCAGCTTTAATTCCACCACACTTAGTGTGACCCAGAACAATAAAATTAACAACTTTTAGCTCTTTTATTGCATACTCGATTGCAGCAAATGTTGAATGATCTGTTTTAGTTGATCCGTATGGTGGTATTATATTTGCAATATTACGATGTATAAAAAAATCTCCCTCTTTACTACCAAAGATAGATGCAACATTTACTCTTGAATCACAACAGGAAATAATCATTGCCTGAGGTTTTTGACCATGTTTTGCAAGTTTTTTTATATTTTTTTCATTTTGTAAATAAGTAGAAGCTTTCCAAACGTTATATCTATTCTTTAAAAAGATTGGCAAACGGATTTTGTTATTCTTCATAAAATTACTAAGAAATTCAATTTATATTAACAAATTATTGTACGCAAGTAATTAGAAGTATAATTACCTTTTGTTTTTAAAATTTAATTTTAATTATGAACAAAATAATAGACCGAAAATTTTGTGTTGCTCCAATGATGGGATACACAACTCCATATGCAAGAAATCTCTATCGCATATTATCAAAAAAAACTTTTTTATTTTCAGAAATGATTGCAACCAAAACTTTAATTCATTCGAAAAATACCCAATCCATAATAGCGAATGATAACCAAAATCCAATTGCACTGCAAGTGGGAGGCTCTGAATACGATGATTTACAAAAATGTGCAAAAATAGCATACGAGTTAAATTACAATGAAATAAATTTAAATGTTGGGTGTCCAAGCAAGGCTGTTCAAAAGGGAAGTTTTGGCGCGTGTTTAATGCAAGATAAAACTCTTGTTAAAAATTGTTTGAGCGCAATGCAGATAAATAAGAACATTGAAGTTTCAATCAAATGCAGAATTGGAATAGGAAAAAATTTTAATTATAATTATTTTGAAGAATTTATTGATGAAATTTTAAAGAGTGGTATCAAAATTGTTTATGTTCATGCAAGGAATGCTATTTTAAATGGTTTTAGTCCCAAAGATAACAGAAATATTCCACCACTAAACTATGATTTCGTCAAAAAAATAAAAGAACAATTTCCTCACATTACTTTTGTGTTAAACGGTGGCATAGATACAATTGAAAAAGCAATGGATTTATCTAAAATACATGATGGCATTATGGTTGGAAGATTAATTCAAAATAATCCTTTTTGTTTAAGAAAAGTTGATAGTATATTTTATAACGATACATCTTCTTATAAAATTTCAGAAGATACAATTATTGAGTATTTTAATTACATTAAACCAAAAATAGGTACTGATAGTATTTACAGATTATTGAGTCCTCTATTAAATATTTTTTTTGGTGTTGCGGATGGAAAAAAATTTAAAATACACATTCACGCCAATATGAAAAATAATAATTTTGAAAAACTTGAAAAGATTTTTTTAAGTTTTGTTAAAGAAAAAAGTCTATTAATCCACTAAAAAGGTTTCTGATAAGATAAACTAATTATTTCTACACCTGGATTTTTATTGCCTATGTTTGCGTTTGAGATGTGACCGAGCGATATTCCAATTCGATCATCATTTATTAATTGATAACTTATTTCTAAAGTAGTTCTAAATTCTAAATTATTACCCAATTTTTTTCCGTCTCCATCGTCATAGTAGCCTAGACCAAAACTTGGTGTAAAGTTCCATTTATTTTGATTTCCAGACATTAACTTTCCTAAATTATCCTCTAAATAGATACCTCCTAGAACATAAAAGGCAGAATCAGTGGTTACTTCTAAACCAACGAATGGTTTTAAATAAAAAAAATTATCTTCTTCAGGCCCAATATCAACTAATGTATTGTCATAACGTCTTTCAAATCTAATATCTGTAGCGTAGTTTGTGGCTGAGCCATCAAACTTCACATCATATATCCCAATTCCATAAACATCATATCCTTGAGCTGATATAAATGAGGATTTAAAAAAAACTAAAAAAATAATAAGCAAATTTCGAAACACAACTTAACTTTATTTTAAAGGTATAAAAGTATCAAATAAAAAATTCTTTATTTTGTTGAGAAATTTCAATTATAGTAGTTTTTAACTTTTCTAATGCTTTGGTTTCTATTTGTCTTACTCTCTCTTTACTGATTTTTAGCATTTGACCTAATTCATCAAGAGTTATGCTTTTTTCCCTAAGTTTTCTTAACTTAATAATTGTTCTCTCACGGTCGTTAAGTGTTAGAATGGCTTGTTCAAGAAAGTCTTTTTTTATTTTTCCATCATTAAAAGTTTGAAAAGACTCTTCTGGATTTGCCCTTCCATCTTCTAGAAGGCTCATAAGATCATTTTCTGAATCATTATCAATTTTTTGATTAAGAAACACATCACCACCACTTAATCTTGATTCCATATTTTGTACTTCAAGTGTTTTTACATTTAACATTTCTGACACTTTATTAATTTCCTTTTGACCCATATAATCAGAAGAAGCATCAGAAATTTGTTGCTTTATTTTTCTTAAATTAAAGAA
>CACIRR010000060.1 GCA_902589095.1 uncultured Alphaproteobacteria bacterium
TTTTTGATCCTTTATCTCCTGATAGTTTTAAAGAAACATAACCTGCAATATTTTGACCAAAATCATAGACCGTATGTCCTTCATCATCTTTTAATACTTCTAGGACAGGTATAGGTTCTAATTCTTTTACAGGGTCAATTTCATGCTTGATTAGTAATGATGGATCAAAATCGAGTAACTCAACGCCATTTGTTTCTTTTGGTGTAATATTGGCATCATATGCTTCACCGTAATAGATACCAGACTTTATGATGGGGAGTAATCCACTTTGCCATTTTTCATTTGAAGTAAGTAGAATTTTTTTTTCATTTCGGATCTCTATGATTGAGCCAAGTTTAGTTCCCCAAACATTGCTCACTTTCATTCCTGTTTGTAACGACATCAAGGCACCGCGGTACCATCCATTAGCCAGCCATATATGAATTGTATTGTCTCCTTTCTTGATAAAATTAGAGATATTATAAGTTTGATAAGGTAGTCTATCATCATAGTTTACCCAGCCAGGCGTTAAAATAGCATCTGTAATATTTTGACCATTAATAAAGCACTTGTATAACCCGTAGGCAGATATTCTTATCTCTTCAGATCCTGTAATATCCTCGATAGAAAATACCTGTGATACAAAGGGGCACTGGGTTAACTGTTCTTCTTTGCTGTGCTGGTATCTGTTTTCTTCATTAATTTGATATGGATCAGCTTTAGGACTAATCATCAAAGATTCTGAAAAATAGGGGATCTGCATAAATTAATGTATTCTAATAATCTTTTTAATTTATTCTCAACAAGATTATAAAAAATTTTACAAATATTTGATAATTGAATAATAATATTAGCTAATTTTTATGAAAAATAACTTAACCGAAGAGCAAATTACCACTTACCGAAAAGAGGGATATCTAATAATTGAAGATTTTTTAGATCCTCATGAATTAGAAGATTGGCGAACCAAAGTAAGTGAAGCTGTGCAATCACGCACCGATAATCCAATGCCAAGTGATAAAGATTATTCAGAAGAAAGTGATGCCATTAAGGGTAAAAAAGAAATCAAAGGTTATTTTCAACAACGCATGCAATTATGGATGGACAATGAACCATTTAGAGAACTCATGTTTGATCCGCGTATAGGAAAAATGGCTGCTGATTTAGAGGGAATTGATGGAGTTAGAATTTGGCAAGACCAAGCGTTATTTAAATTGCCTTATGCGCAGCAAACGCCTTGGCATCAAGATAATCCTATTTGGTCTTTTGACTCCCAACATGCCATTACCATATGGATTGCCTTTGATGATGCCACTATTAATAATGGTTGTCTTTTTTTTATTCCAGGATCACACACGAAAAAATATTTAAAACCGGAGGCAGGAGAACCGCCCGCAAGAATATTTGAATTAAACCCAGAACTTTTACAATTACAAGCACCCGTTCCAGCAACAATGCGAGCAGGTAGTTGTTCTTTTCATAATGGATTGTTAATGCACGGTGCCAGTGCCAATATGACTCCTGGTTCACGTCGCGCGATGACATGCGGATTTATGCCTGATGGCTCAACCTTCAATGGCACACGGAATATTTTGCCAGAGAGTTATTATCAATCACTTAAAGTAGGAGATGCATTAGATAACAATGATATAAATCCTCTTGTTTACTCTAGAAATTAATTTTAAATTAATTGATTTACGTTAATTTAAGTTGATCTATTTTTCTATTCATCACGAAAAACCAGATTGGTGGGACCAAAGCCATCATTAACATCACTGAATAGTTAGCCGGCATTTCAATGACCTTTTCTTCTTGCGATAAAAGAGGGTAGTGTTTGGATGCACTTTGATGATGTTCTGCATGTAAGCCTAAATTAAACGTCGACCAATTAGCCGAGATATGTCGACTATTCCAAGAATGATGATCAGTAAATCGCTCATACTTTCCGTTCTCCATTTTTCTCTCTAATCCGTAATGCTGTATGTAATTCACGAGTTCTAAAAGCATAATTGAAACAAGAGAATGAGTAAGAACAAATACTATGCCATTAAAACCAGCAATTACATATGCAATAAAAAGAAAAAGAGACTCCAAAACAAAATAATGAATCATTCTGTTTTGCAAACTAAAGGTGCTAATACTTTTCTTTTGCAACATATTTTTTTCAATATTCCATGAGGAAATGACACTGGAAATGACACAACGAATAAAATAGAAATAAAAATTTTCACCTCGTCTTGCTGTTGCAGGATCTTCTTTAGTGGCTACATGTTTGTGATGTCCGTACACATGCTCAATACGAAAATGACCATAACAACATAAGACTAGTAAAGTGACACCAATACCACGCATATATTTATTTTGACGATGAATGAGTTCATGTGCTGTTGTTATTCCAATTGAACCACCAGACATACCAACAGCTGCACCCAAAGCAGCAGCTGTTAATAAACTGACTGTTGGATCAGTTACAACATATAAGCCAAAGACAATTAAAAAAATAATGCAGGGAAGGACAATAAGAATAGAAAAATTATGAAAGATATTTTCTTTTAGATCTGGATCTTGCTTACTTAAATAGGGTAGTGCCAAATCAATGAGTGG
>CACIRR010000061.1 GCA_902589095.1 uncultured Alphaproteobacteria bacterium
CCTCCCCAATAAGGGGTTCCTCCAACAAAAACAGCAGCTAATGCTAATAAAAGATAACCAAATCCTTGAGTTGGAAAAAAAGTATAAGTTATAAGCGTTGTGAATATTCCTCCAAGAGCAGCACCAAATCCAACAAACATAAAGGCTTTTATTTTTACAGCATTTACGTTTATTCCCATTTGTTCAGCACTTACTGCGTTATCTCCTACGTGATGAATATGTATCCCAAAAACATGTTTACTAAACAGGTAATAACAAAAAATTACAAATATGGCGGCCCAAAAAATTTGCATTGGAAATCCGTAAAACTTACCGACAAGAACTGGATATATCCAATGAGTGTCTATCTCCATAAGAGTTATTGATCTACTTTTAGTTAATAGAAGAATAATACCCCTTAAGAGAAATAAAACTCCAAGAGAGGCAACAAGTGAAGAGAGCCTAAAGACAACTATTAGGGCACCAACCAATCCACCGATTGCAGTTCCAGTAAAAAGCCCCGCAAGAATACAAAGTGCTGGATCAAATCCTGCTTTTACTAATATTGCAAAAACATAAGCTGCAACAGCATAAGTAGATGCAAATGAAAGATCAATCTCTCCTGATGCAACTAAAAAAACTAGAGGTATTGTTAAAAATATAAGTGTTGGCATCATTACAAAAACTGATTGATGCAAGTTTGGCCTCATCCATGCTTCTGGGGCACCAATTAAAAAAACCAACATTAGTAAAGCAAAGTAACCCATGCTACCCATAGCTCTACCGTTTTTATGAAACATATTGCCTATAAATGATTTGTTATTGCTCATAATTAGTGTTTCTTAATTGTATCTCTCATTATTTTCATTAATTCCTCTGGTGTCGCTATATCTTTTTTATCCAACTGGTGAACGACTTCACCCCTATCTAAAATTACAAACCTGTCCGAAATATCGTAAACATGATAAATATTATGACCAATGAATAAAACTGATCTATTAGATTTTTTTACATTTAGAACAAAATCAAAAACTTTTTGTGTTTCATTTAATGAAAGATTATTTGTTGGCTCATCAAGAATTATTAATTCAGCATTATTGTAGATTGCTCTAGCAATAGCCACACCTTGTCTTTCTCCTCCAGATAAATTTCCAACAGGAGATTCGGCATTTATCAATTTAGAAGTAAAACCAATTTCTCTAATCAATCTGTTAGCCTCCTTAATTTGCTCTTTTTCTCGTACAAATCCAAATGGATATTTTAATTCTTTCCCCATAAAAATATTCCAAACAATTGATTGTTGTGGACATAAAGCTCTATCTTGAAAAACAGTTTCAATTCCAGACTCCCTAGCTTTTAGAGCATTCCAGTTTGAAACTTTTTCACCACGTATTTTAATAATGCCATCATCAGGGCTATGAACACCTACGAGCGTTTTTATTAATGTTGATTTTCCTGCACCGTTATCACCTATTAATCCTACAACTTCACCTTTTTCAACACTCAATGAAGCTTGGTTTAATGCAGTGATACCACCAAAGCGTTTTGTTACTTTTTCTAATTCAATAATTTGTTGCATAAAAAATAAAGAAACTGACCCATTTCAAATCAGAATGGGTCAGTCAAGAGTATTATCTTAAGCCTGCATCAGCAAGTGCTTTAACAGCTTGATAGTTATTAGTATCCACGAAGCCTGCTCCAGTATCCTGGATTATCGCTCCTGTACCTAATACTGCTGTTTGGCATAAAGATAGCACTGGAAGGTAACCTTGGAGGAAAGGTTGCTGATCTGAAGTAAGGTGAACATAGCCTTTTTCAAAAGCTGACATGATTTGAGGACTAGTATCAAATCCAATTTGAAGAATTTCATTTGGTCCGTACCCTGCAGCTTTTGCTATACCCTCTGCAACGTTCATTATATCACTACCAGAGTGAACAATTACTTTTGTGTCTGGGTTTGCATTTAATGCAGCTCCAAAAATTGGAATTGTCATGTTTGGATCAGATGCGTATTTTGGATCTCCATCTAAAACAGTAACCGTCATACCATGTTCCTCAAAAACAATTCTTGCACCGTCTTCTCTTTGAGCTCTAGCATAATCACCGATTGGAACCATTACTATAGCGTGATCGCCAGCCTTGAATCCAAACTGTCTAATTGCTTCTCTGGCAAGAGCTTTACCTTGTGTAGCTAAATTAGCTCCAACATATCCTCCGCCATATTTTGCTCGCACACCAGAAGGATCAACGTTTTGATAAGTCATGATAATTCCATTTTCTGCAGCTTGTTTTGCAAGTGGCATTAAAGCATCATCACCTGGGTGACCCATCATAGCAATTGCATCGACTCCTAATCCAACAGACTCTCGAAGTTGTCTAACCATTTTTTCAAAGTCCCACTCAGAGTACAATATTTCTGCATCTGCTCCTGTATCTCTGATAGCATTCATAGCACCTGCAGCCACAATTCCTGCAAATCCACCAGCTTCAGGTCCCCCAGCATAAAAATGCATTTTTACATCTGAGCACCATTTTGCACCGAGATCTTGACCAGTAGGAGCAGCATATGAGCTAAAACTTA
>CACIRR010000062.1 GCA_902589095.1 uncultured Alphaproteobacteria bacterium
ATTTTTTAAAAATATTAATTTATTAGAAAAAGATATTTTAAACAAAGAAATTGAGTGCTCTGCAAAAATAAGATCAACTCAAAATGAAATATCAGGTAAGTTAAAAATCACTGACAAAAGTGGATATTTTTTATTCGATGAACCAATATCTGCCACATCTCCTGGCCAAGCTTGTGTTTTTTATAAAAATGATCAAGTTTTAGGAGGAGGGTGGATAACTTGATATTTAGAACAGATTCTAAATTAACCTATTTTTAGTTGAAAAGACTAGATTTTTTATAATAAAACCTTATTTGATTATTTGTGGATACTGAAACTAGTCAAACATTAGATAAATATGCTCAAGACAAGTATAAATATGGATTTGTAACTGAAATTGACTCTGATAGACCAAAGAAAGGTCTAGATGAACATATTATTAAATTCATTTCTCAAAAGAAAAAAGAACCTGTGTGGATGCTTAATTGGAGACTTGATTGTTACAAAAAATGGTTAAAGATGTCAGATCCTCAATGGGCAAATTTAAAATTCCCTAAAATTGATTACCAAGATATCTATTATTACTCAGCTCCAAAAGGTTTTGAAAAAAAACCAAAAGATCTAAGTGAGGTAGATCCTAAACTAATTGAAACTTATAATAAGCTTGGTATTCCATTAGAAGAACAGAAAGTGTTAGCAGGAGTCGCCGTTGATGCGGTTTTTGATAGTGTTTCAGTTGCAACGACTTATAAAGGAGAATTAGAAAAACTTGGTATAGTCTTTTGTTCAATTAGTGAGGCTATCCAAACACATCCTGAATTAGTAAAAAAGTATCTTGGCTCAGTTATTCCTCCTGGTGACCATTCTTTTTCAGCACTAAACTCTGCAGTTTTTACTGATGGTTCATTTGTTTATATTCCAGAAAATGTAAAATGTCCTATGGAGCTTTCTACATATTTTAGAATTAATGCAGAAGAAACGGGTCAATTTGAAAGGACCTTAATTATAGCTGATAAGGGGAGTTATGTTAGCTACCTTGAAGGTTGTACAGCACCACAAAGAGACACAAATCAACTGCATGCCGCAAATGTTGAATTAATTGCTCTAGAAAATGCAGAAATAAAATATTCTACTGTCCAAAATTGGTATCCTGGTGATGAGGAAGGAAAAGGTGGAATTTATAATTTTGTTACAAAAAGGGGTTTATGCAAAGGTAAAAATAGTAAAATATCTTGGACTCAGGTTGAGACAGGATCTGCATTAACTTGGAAATATCCAAGTTGCATTCTCAAAGGGGATAACTCAATTGGAGAATTCTACTCTGTTGCCATCACAAATAACTTTCAACAAGCTGATACTGGTACAAAAATGACTCATATTGGTAAAAATACTCGTAGTAAGATTATCTCAAAAGGTATCTCCTTAGGCAATTCTCAGAATACCTATAGAGGAAATGTTTCTTTTCTCAGAAAAGCTGATAAGGCAAGAAATTACACTCAGTGTGACTCTCTTTTAGTTGGTAATAAGTGTGGAGCACATACAATTCCTTACATTGATTCAAAAAATAATTCTGCTGTTATAGAACATGAGGCATCTACTTCTAAAATTAATGAAGATCAATTATTTTACTGTAGACAGAGAGGTCTAAGTCATGAAGAAGCAGTTTCATTAATTGTAAATGGATTTTGCAAACAAGTTCTGCAAGAATTACCAATGGAATTTGCTGTAGAGGCTCAAAAGTTAGTATCAATTTCTTTGGAGGGAAGTGTTGGATGATTTTTTTAAATATTAATAATTTAAATGTTTCTATTGAAGGTAAAAAAATTCTAAATGATTTTAACATTAGTATCAATGAGGGTGAAGTGCATGCTATTATGGGTCCTAATGGATGTGGAAAAAGCACTTTGGCAAATGTACTTGCAGGCAATGAAGAGTATGAAATAAATTCTGGTAAAGTAATTTTTAAGGATGAAAATCTTTTAGATTTAAATATTGAAGAGAGAGCTCAAAAAGGACTTTTTTTGGCTTTTCAATATCCTGTTGAAATACCAGGTGTAAATATCACTCCATTTCTTCATGCTTCTATTAATTCAAAATTAAAAAATGAAAAAAAACCTGAATTGGACAACCTTTCATTTGCCAAATTATTAAGAAAAAATGCTGAAGAACTTGGAATAAGCACTGATATGCTTAAGAGATCAATTAATACTGGATTTTCCGGTGGTGAAAAAAAGAGATACGAAATTCTTCAAATGAGTATTCTCAATCCTGAGCTTACAATTTTTGATGAGACTGACTCTGGGCTTGATGTTGATGCTTTAAGAATTGTCACTGAAGGGATTAATAGATTTAAAAATCCTAAAAAATCTTTTTTAATAATAACACATTATCAAAAACTCCTCGACTACATTCATCCCGATTACGTGCACGTTATGAGGAATGGTAAAATAGTGAAATCAGGTGATATTTCTTTAGCCTCTGAAATAGAAGCTTCAGGTTACCAAAATTTTTAAATGACTCTTGAAAATAATTTTATAAACCACTCTAAGGAATATATTTTTTTAGATAACGAAACTCTTT
>CACIRR010000063.1 GCA_902589095.1 uncultured Alphaproteobacteria bacterium
CCTTTTTTACGCAATCTTAACAATCATAAAAATTTTTTAAAACCTGGACATGTGATTAATGGTAAAAAATCTATAAAAAAAAGTGTTTGGAATTTTCATGAATATCCTCCTGCAATAATAACTAATAATTCTAAGAATGTTGCAGTTGGTATAGAATTTTTTGACCAATTTCCATGGCAATCTAATTATAACCTCGGAATGCATGAAGCTATCCTAAAAGACGATTTTGATCATTATGAGTCTGAGGTTCAATTAAATAGAGAACTTTCCGATGTAATTACTATGCGGCTCTACACAAGTTCTAAGGGTAAAAATGAAATTTTTCATCTTTGGAAAGAGAACACGAGAAGCAGATATGATTTAAGAAAATATTTTAGACCAAAAAATACTTGGATTAAAAAAAATTATATTACACACTTTACATTTGCTTACGGGAAAGAGATTTTTGATTATAAAAAAACAAAATTAAACATAAAAAAAATTATAAAAGATGGAAAAGAATTTGGAGGCTATGACTCTTTAATTTTTTGGCATCAATATCCAAGATTGGGTCTTGATAATACAAATCAATGGGATCTTTACAAGTATTTACCTGAAGAATTAAATTCAATAAAAAAAATTGTAGAAATATGTCACAGAAATGGAATTAAATTTTTTATTCCTTTTAAACCTTGGGATGTTAGATCGAATGAAAGCTTAGATTATCATGCAAAGTCGCTAGAAAATTTTATAACTAAAACAAACATAGATGGCTTTTTTTTAGATACAATGTCTTCATTGCCTGAGTCTTTTCTTAAGATACAAAAAAAATTTCCTTCTTTTGAATTTGCTTCTGAAGGAACTCCAAAAGAACAAAGACAAATCGAGCAATTAACAAGTTCTTGGGATCAAATTGGGGATATTCGAAGAAACTATAAGGTTGAAATTGAGGCTAATATGTTTCGCTTTGTCTTTCCTGAACATCCACTTAACTTGGTTTCTAGATGGAGTGTAGGCTCTGATAAGGACTCAATAATTAAAAGAGCTGCTTTTAATGGGACTGGTTTAGTTATTTGGCAAGATGTGTTTGGATGTTGGTTACCTTTTAGTAAGAAACAAAAAAAAGTAATTAATCAATTAAAAAATATCCTTAAAAAATTTCATGATATTATTTTTGGATCCAATTCAACTCCGTTAATTGATACTTTATCAGCTGGTCTAATTTGTAATGAATTTTGTAATAATAGTAATCAAAAAATATTTGCAATTTATAATTCCACAAAGAAAAATATTTCTGGACCCTTTGTTAAAATTGAATCCAAAATTAATATTAAAATTCAACAAGTTTTTGGAACAAATAGTTCAATACAATTAAAAAAAATTAAAAAAGATCAAGCTCTATACGGCACTATTAAAGCTGATGATGTAGTTTTAGTTCATATTAAATATTAAAATAATTAGCTAATAGCTCTTTAGGTGGATCATTTTCTTTGATTGAATCAATCATTTTTTCTTTGTATTTGCTAATAAGATTTCGATCTATTAATGGATTTAATTGACCTGGATCCTCAACGATATTGTATAGAGCACTCTTGGTATCCTCCAGAGATTTAAAACCTTCATCTGTTTTTCTTTGAATTCTGTTTATCTTCATAATAGGTATATCTTTTGTAAATGAAAATGGTTCCTGAATTTTTATAGTTCTTAGTTCTTCATTTGAAAAAAACTGTCTCATGTGTGTTGGCATTAAAGTGTATTGATATTTATCTTTGCTTGTTTGATCAAAATTATCAGGGTAGTGAAAATACGTATAACTTCCATCAGTTATATTGATTCCTCCTCCCCAATAACCATAGAGCGCTGTATATATATTTGAGTCTTTTTTTAATAAATCTAAAAGTGATTTACCCTTAACCTCTTTCGGAATATTCAAATTATTCATAGCAAGAAACGTTGGCATTAAATCAATATTCTGAGTAACTGCACTTCTTGATTCCCCAACATACTGTTTATAATCAGGATGATATATAAAAAGAGGTATATGAGCTATTTCATTATACATAGGCATTCTATTTTTTGCCCACCAATCATGTTCTCCAAGCATAAAACCATGATCGGTTGTCAAAATTAAAGCTGTGTTATCCCATAATTTTTGTTCATCAAAGTAATCTAAAATTTTACCTAATAAATAATCACATAGTTCTACCAAGGCAAAGTAATTAGCTTTCAATTCAGCAACTTCATCATCAGTTTCTTTTACTTTATCGTATTGTGGCCAATCTAACCTTGGTCCTCGGTAATTTGTTTTAAATTTTTCTCTGAAACGTTTTGGAGCAAAAAAAGGTTCATGAGGATCAAATGTTTCCAGCTGTAAAAACCAATCATCTGCATCCTTATTTATTTGAAGAAAATCTAGAGCAGAATTAAAGCATTTAACAG
>CACIRR010000064.1 GCA_902589095.1 uncultured Alphaproteobacteria bacterium
AGAAAAATTTATCTTTAATGCTTCAGTTAACCCAAAAGATTTAGGACCTTTTCCTGAATATATACTTTGGTATAATAATGATGAACTTATAAAAATGGAGTTTCAAAATCCTAAAGATAAAAAAACCATAACCATAATTAGAACTGATTTGACAAATCAATGAACCCTAAAATAATTTGGATAACTGGAGGCTCGTCAGGTATTGGGTTCGCAACAGCAAAACATTATTTAAAAAATAACTGGATTGTAGTTATAAGCTCAAGTAACAGTGAAAAATTACAAAAAGCCAAAGAAAGATTGAAAAGTGAAAATAATTCTGAAAAATTACATATAGCTAAATGTGACATTACTAATCAAGAAGAGGTTAAAAAAACAATTCTATTTATCGAAAATGAAATAGGTGTAATCGATACAGCTCTATTAAATGCTGCTGCATATTCCCCAAATAAAACACAAGAATTTGACATTAAAAACTACGAATTACTAGTTGATGTCAATTTGAAAGGTACACTTTATTGTATAAATATTCTTAAAGATGTGATGAAGAATAGAGGAAGCACTATTGCTATAGTTTCATCTCCTATTGGTTATAGGGGTTGGCCTACTTCTGGAGCTTATGGAATGACAAAAGCTGCCCAATTAAACTTAGCTGAGAGTCTTTTTTTTGATTTTAAAAAGATCGGAATTGTAATTAAAGTAATTAATCCAGGTTTTATTGATACAGAAGCAACAAGATTAAATTCCTTTAAAATGCCTTTTAAAATCTGCTGAATTTGCCGCTGAAAAAATATATAAAGGACTAGTTTTGAAAAAAAGATTTGAAATTTATTTCCCTTTTACAATTGTATTTATTGTTAAAATTTTAAGAATATTGCCTTATCGAATATATTTTTTTCTTTGGAAAAAGATAGGTAATTTTTAATTAAATTCACCTATATAAATACCTAAGCCTTTTGCTACTTCAATCAAAGGATCAGTTTTACTTAATGTTTGTGATTTTCCAGCAATATTATTTAAGTCCACATCTTGAACACTTCTATCTTTCCAAACAACTACCCTATTATATTTACCATTTGCAATTAAATCTACTGCCTTAACCCCAAAAGCACTGGCAATAAGTCTATCTCTGTGTGTAGGTTGAGCTCCTCTTTGAACATGACCAAGAACAGTTACGCGTGTTTCAGCATCAGTGAGTTTGTATATTTCGTCTCCCAAATAAGTACCAATACCTCCTAGTCTTACTTCTCCATCCACAAATTTAACAGTTGCCTTTTTACCATCTTCTTTTTTTACTGCTTCTGCAACTACAATAAGGGCATGATTTCTCCCTTTGCTCCTAATTTGATCAATATGATTAGCAATTCCTTTAATAGAGTATGGTATTTCTGGAATTAGAATTACATCTGCCCCGCCCGCAATACCAGCGTTTAGAGCTATATGACCTGCATCTCTTCCCATGACTTCAAGTATCATTGCCCTTCTATGACTTGCTGCAGTGGGTTGTAGCATATCTAGCGCATTGGTGGCTACATCAACGGCAGTATCATATCCTATTGAAAGTTCATTGTGCTTAACATCATTATCAATAGTTTTAGGAATTCCTATGAATTTAATATTCCCTTTTTTTGTCAAAGATTGAAGAATTTTCAAACTTCCGTCTCCACCTATACCAATTAATGCGTCTAGTTCTAATTTATTAAAACTATTTATAATTAGTTCAGAAACTTCAATTTTTTTTCCATCTTTTTCAATCGTGCCAAATGGATTTCCTTTATTATTAGAACCCAAAAAAGTTCCACCCATTCTCATTAAATTTCCATCAAAAAACTCTGGTTTTAGTTCAACAACATCAATAGGGTTCTTCATTAGCCCTAAAGTACCATCTCTTAGCCCATAGACTTTCCATCCGTATTCGTTAGTGGCTCGAAGTGTAACAGCTCTTATAACTGCATTTAAGCCAGCACAATCTCCACCACTAGTTAAAATACCTATTTTTTTTACCACTACGAGCTTATATACTATAATTTTATAAGATAAATTTTTTATTTATGACTAATAGTAAATTAATTGAAAAGTTAAAAGAATATGAAGAAGAGCACTCTGATCTTGATCAAATTCTAATTCAACTTCAAGAAAAACATACTGTTGATTTTTTGCAAATACAAAGATTAAAAAAAAGAAAATTAGTCTTAAAGGATAAAATTACAAATTTAAGAAATGAACTAGAACCAGATAGTATAGCTTAAATTGAGTTTTTGATGAACTTCAGTGCTTTTGGAAAATAATCCTTAATAATTTTAACTTTAGATTTTAATTCTGGAATTTTAGCTACTCTTTTTAAGTTTATATCTAAAAGATGCTCAAGTTCTTGTTGATTATTGTTGTTAAAAAAAAACAGGACAAC
>CACIRR010000065.1 GCA_902589095.1 uncultured Alphaproteobacteria bacterium
GAAATTGCTAGAATTTCATTAAGTAGATTGCCTAAAATACTAATTTTATTTGAGCAAAATGAATACTCTTTATATAAAATTTATAACGAATTACGAAGAAATAAAAATTTATTAAATACTAAAATTATACCTATTCTTGGAAATGTGGTTGATTATGAGAGTTTTGATCTTGTTATAAAAAAATTTAAAGTTCAAACTATGTTTCATGCTGCTGCTTATAAACATGTAGATATAGTTGAGCAAAACTTATGTAACTCACTTAAAATAAATATTTTTGGCACTTACAATTGTTTAAAATTATCAATTCTAAATAATTTAGAAAATTTTGTATTTATATCTTCTGATAAAGCTGTCAGACCCACAAACTTTATGGGTGCATCAAAAAGAATTTCAGAGTTATTAGTAAAATATTTTAGTAATCAAGTTTATAAAAATAAAAATATAAATTTTAGTACAGTCAGATTTGGAAATGTAATAGGATCAAGTGGTTCTGTTATACCATTATTTAAGAAGCAGATAGAAAAGGGTGGTCCTCTTACCGTTACACATCAAGATATGACAAGATACTTTATGACTGTAACTGAGGCTGCAGAATTAGTAATTCAAGCAAGTGCACTCTCCATAAGATATGGAGTTTTTTTATTGAATATGGGCAGTCCTGTCTCAATAAATGATTTAGCAATTAAAATGATTAAATTAAGTGGTTATAAATATTCAGCAAATCCAAATAATTCAGATGAAATAGGCATAGTTTACACAGGGTTAAGGCAAGGTGAGAAAATGTATAAATGCTAGTTCCATTTCCAAATGCATGATTATTTACAAGATCCAATGCTTCTTCATAATTTTTTGCTCTAACAACAGACAACACTGGCCCGAATATTTCCTCTTTGTATATTTTCATATCACTCTTTACTTTATCAAAAAGTGTAGGTCCTATAAAATTGCCATTTTCATATCCTTGAATGCTAATATTTCGTCCATCTAATATTAACTCGGCACCTTCTTTTACTCCATTATCAATATATGAATAAATTCTATCTTTATGCTCCTTAGTTATTACTGGACCCATTTCAGATGATGGATCTGTCCATGGAGCAACTTTTAAAGATTGAGCCTTATCTGAAATTTTTTGAACTAAATTATCTGCTATATCACCAACGGCTACTGCAACTGAAACAGCCATGCAGCGTTCTCCAGCTGAACCATACGCTGCTCCCATAATACCATCAACAGCTTGATCCATGTTTGCATCAGGCATAACAACCAAATGATTTTTTGCTCCGCCAAGGGCCTGAACTCTTTTTCCATTTCTAGCCGAAGTTTCATATATATATTTTGCTACTGGCGTTGAACCTACAAAACTTACTGATGATACATCTTCACAATTTAATAATTTGTTAACTATTTCTTTATCTCCATTAATTACATTAAAAACTCCATCTGGAAGTCCAGCTTCAGAAAATAACTCTGCAAGTTTTATTCCACAAGAAGGATCTTTTTCTGAAGGTTTCAATATAAAGGAATTTCCACATGCTATAGATATTGGGTACATCCACATAGGGACCATAGCAGGAAAATTAAAAGGTGTTATTCCAACAGTGACTCCTATTGGTTGACGAATTGACCATGAATCAATATCGGTGCCAACATTTTGAGAGAATTCACCTTTTAATAAATGTGGGATACCTGTTGCAAACTCAACAACTTCTAAGCCGCGAATTACAGATCCTCTAGCATCGTCAAGTGTTTTTCCATGCTCAATTGATATTAACTGCGCGAGTTGGTCAATATTTTTTTCTATCAAATCCTTATATTTTGAAATAATTCTTGATCTTTTGAGAGGTGTTATTTGGGACCAATCATAAAATGCTTTTTTTGCACTTTTAATTGTTGCTAAAAAATCATCGTCATTGGAAATTGTTACTTCTGATATTTTCTCACCTTTAGAAGGGTCAAACACATCTAGAGTTTTATCTGAGTATGCAACTATTTGTCCGTTTATATAATTTTTAATTTTTTTCATTTCTTTTCCTATAAATTAATATTAAATTTCTTAAATAAATTAAAATACCAAAGATTTGTCCAGATATAATTACTGGATCTTTTCTAAATATAGCATAAGTTAATAGCCCTAATCCACCAAATATACTTAAGTACCAAAAAGCAATTGGAATTGAACTTTCCCCTTTAGATTCGGAGTATATCCATTGTATGATAAATCTAGATGCAAATAACCCCTGACCTACA
>CACIRR010000066.1 GCA_902589095.1 uncultured Alphaproteobacteria bacterium
TCTAAATCTATTGGTTATAGAAAAAATGCAGGAAGTGATTTTATGTTAACAAAAGAAACTGGTTTTCATCCAAGAACATCAAAATTAACAAACGATATGATGGACTCTACAGGATTTTGGATACCTAATAAGTACAATAATTACGGAACAATAAAAGAATACACAGAATGCAGAAACAATGTTGTGATGATGGATCTTTCTTCATTAAGAAAATTTGAAGTTCTTGGTCCGGATGCAGAAGAACTTCTAAATGTGGCCTTAACACGAAATGTAAAAAAATTAGCTATTGGACAAGTAGTGTACACAGCTATGTGTTACGAAAATGGAACAATGATTGATGATGGTACACTCTATAAGTTAGGTGATCATAATTTTAGATGGATTTGTGGAAGTGATTATTCAGGAGAATGGCTTACACAGTTAAGTGAAGAATTAAAACTTCATGCAAATATTAAATCTTCAACAGACCATCTTCATAATATTTCTGTTCAAGGGCCCAATAGTAGAAAAGTGCTCTCAAAAATCATATGGACACCACCATCACACCCGAATGTTGAAAATTTAGAATGGTTTCATTTTACGATCAGTAGAATTGGTGATCACACTGGAGTCCCAATCATGTTATCACGAACTGGTTATACTGGTGAACTTGGCTATGAAATATATTGTCATCCAGATGATGCTCCTAAAGTATGGGATGCTGTTTGGGATGCTGGTCAAGAGTTTAAAATTTGTCCAATGGGATTTGAAGCCCTTGATATGCTCAGAATTGAGGCTGGCTTAATTTTAGGCGGCAATGAATTTAGTGATGAAACTGATCCTTTTGAGGCAGGAATTAGTTTTACAGTTCCTCTAAAATCAAAAGAGCAAAATTTCATTGGTAAAGAAGCATTGATTGAGAGAAAAGCTCACCCTCATAGAAAATTGGTTGGTTTAGAAATTGAAGGTAACGAAAAAGCTAATCATGGAGATTGTGTACACTCGGGAAGAGCGCAAGTTGGTATAATTACCAGTGGCACCATGTCTCCCGCGTTAAATAAAAATATTGCATTATGTCGAGTTGACATACGCTCATCGGAAATAGGAACAGAATTAGAAATTGGAAAACTAGATGGTCATCAAAAACGAATTTCAGCAAAAGTAGTCAGTTTTCCTTTTTATGATCCAACAAAAAGTAGAGTAAGAGCATAAATTAATAATGCCAAGCCTATCTGATTTAAGAAAAGTTGCTAATATTAATACCCTAGATTGGGAACTTTTAGAAGATGAGTGCAAAGATCAGGAAGGTGATATTTGGTGGTACAATCTAAGTTATAATTTTGAAACTGGCGAAGGATCCTATCTTTATAAAATGGGTCCAAACACTGTATCTAAAGCACACTCCCACACTGGCCCAGAGGAATTCTTTATTTTGGAGGGAGATTTAAAAGACTCAGATGGTTTCACTTATAAAAAAGGAGATTTTGTACATTTGGGACCAGACTCTAAACACTTTAGCACTACGGTTTCAGGATGCACAAGTGTTGTGACTCATAGAGGTAAATTTATCTATACAGACGAAAATTAATTTATTTTGATTTCATAAACGTATCCATAGAGTCATCCATTGCTTCTGCCCATGGAGTATGATGAATTGGAGCCACTGTTCCAGTTACAGGAGAAGAAAAAGATTTATTTCTATATGTTAGAATATCTTCTTCTTTGTGATGCTCCCATTCTTTAAAATGTTTTCTCATTAATTCGAAATCAATGGCAGGATAATCGGAAGCAGCGTGCAATTCTTTAGTATATTCAGTTTGAAAGTCTATCATTTGAATTGGATCTTCCAAACTTTCCTCCTCTGCAACCCATTTTTTTATATCTGCTTCAATCTCTGCATCGCTTGGCAATTTAATTTTTCCCATAATTACATCTCTTGCATACCAAGCCTGACAATCAAACATATTAAATGTGTGGAATTGATCTTGCATTCCAAGATATATTAACTGATGATTATCTTGCCAAACAATTCCTTTAAAAAGTTTTGGAGGATATAAACGATTGCCTGTTTTTAATTTCATACTGTCATCAAGAAATGGAAAATGATGCAAATAG
>CACIRR010000067.1 GCA_902589095.1 uncultured Alphaproteobacteria bacterium
TAACGAACTTGGTATTTTTAATTTTCTTATTGGTGAGTCAATTTTAAAATCAAATGACTACAGTGCATTTATCAAAACATTGCTAAATAATGGTTAGTCATCTCGATAAAAAAAATAACCCCATTATGGTAAATGTAGGAAATAAAGATATTACGAAAAGAATTGCTGAAGCTGAAGGAGAGATTGTTTTTGATAAATTAACTTATAAAAAAATTGAAAATCTTAAATCAAAAAAAGGCAGTATCAAAAACATAGCTATAATAGCAGGTATTATGGGAGCAAAAGAAACTTCAAGAATAATACCTTTATGCCATAACATTCCAATTGACTCAGTGAATGTCGAAATTACAAAAAATGCTAAAATGAATTCACTAAAGGTTTACGCAAAAGTTCAAACTAGTTCCAAAACTGGTGTTGAAATGGAAGCTCTAACTGCAGTAACAGTCAGTTGTTTGACAATTTATGATATGTGCAAGTATTTAAATAAATCCATAAAAATTAAAAATATCAAATTAGTGTCTAAAAAGGGCGGTAAATCAGCAAATTTTAGAGTTTAGCATAATATAAAAAAAAGGTTGTCTTTATTCAAAAGAGAACATATATAGAACATATATGCTTACTAAAAAACAAAAAGAATTATTTGTATATTTAAATAATTATATTTCTTCAAATGACATATCCCCCTCCTTTGAGGAAATGAAAAATGCAGTAAACTTAAAATCTAAATCAGGAATTCACCGATTAATAACTAGCTTAGAACAACGTGGGTACATAAAGCGTTTAAAGCATAAAGCTAGAGCCATGGAAATTACAAAAAATCTTCCAAATAAAAATGTAAACAATATTGAATCACCAAATGATGAAAGCTATCTAAATATTCCTTTAGTAGGCTCTATTGCTGCAGGTGAGGCGATAGAAGCTATTAATTCCACTGACTCATCAATATCTATACCCAGATCTCTTGTAAGCAAAAACTCGACATATTTTGGTTTAAAAGTAAAAGGTTTGTCTATGATTGATGAAGGTATCTTTGATGGAGATATTGCAATCATCAAAAAAACAACTTCAGCTGAAAATGGTAAAATAGCAGCTGTACTTACCTTAGATAATGAAATTACTCTAAAAATAATAAAAATGACTAATCAAAAAATATATCTAATTCCTGCGAACAAAGCATATGATATTAAAGAACATAATCTTGGAGATGTGCAAATACAGGGTACTTTATCTGGAATTATAAGAAAATATAATTAATAGTCATTTTTATTAATGACTAGATACATTACTAGGTTCGCCCCCTCTCCAACAGGCAATCTTCATATCGGAAGTGCCAGAACAGCCCTCATAAATTATATTTTTAAATCTCAAAATCCAGACTCTAAACTATACTTACGAATTGAGGATACAGATAAAATAAGATCAACTGAAGAATTCAAGAAAAATATAATAAATGGGCTTAAGTGGTTAGGCATTGAATGGGATAATGAACCGCAAATTCAATCGTTAAATATCAACCGGCATCTAGAAGTAGCGCATAATTTACTAAAAATCAAAAAAGCCTACAAATGTATTTGCACAGAAGATCAATTAACAGTTCGCAGAAAAAAAATTAATACTGGTGTGATTAGTTCAAAAAAAATCTGTATTTCTTGTGAAACTGACAATGAGGTTCAATCTCTTGGTAAAGGTTATGTAATAAGAATAAAAATACCGTCTACTGGCAAAGAAATTTTAAAAGATGTGATTCAAGGAGATGTCGAAGTAAATAATACTGAAATAGATGACTTTGTTCTTGTACGCAGGGATAATACACCAACTTATATGCTATCTGTTGTAGTAGATGATCATGACCTAGGGGTAAATTTTATAATCAGGGGAGATGACCACTTAAATAATTATTTTCGACAAAAATTTATTTACCAACATATGAATTGGGAAATTCCACAATATGCACACATACCATTGATTCATGGAGAAGATGGAACCAAACTATCAAAAAGACATGGAGCTGTAAATTTAATTGATTTAAAGAATGATGGATATTTACCAAGTGCAATAATAAATAATTTAATTTTACTTGG
>CACIRR010000068.1 GCA_902589095.1 uncultured Alphaproteobacteria bacterium
AGGACAAACTAAGCATAGTTTATAATTTTTTAAAGTTCTATAAGTTTTTTTATTTAATATAGGGAATTTGGAAGGTGTATCAATCCAAACCCATTCAAAGCTCTTTTTAAAAAAAAATATATTTTCAATGGGCTCATATTCTGAAAATCTTAAAGCTAATTTATTAATATTATTTTGTTTCGCATAAAATATATATGGAGTTTCCACATCTAATAAAAAATAAGACTTGATTTTATACTTTTGCACTAATCTCAAAACATCATTTTCGATACCTGACTCTTTTATGTTCAAAACTAATGTTCCATGATGATAATTTTCAAGATAATTTTCAAAACTATCTCCACTTTTATAAGGATCATGATTTAAGATTAACTTTGATTTATGAGCTCTGATATCTATTTCACATCCATAATTAATATTAATGTTTTTTAAATCTTTTATTCTATTAATTCTGTGAATTATTATTTCCATTAAATTTTATTAGATTTAGTTAATATATATATAAAAGTTTTATAAGAAAGTTTGATTTTTCCTTTTAGGGAGCCGCCACCTTTGGCAATACCAGTTTTTCTTTTATGGAAATAAACAGGAAAATCTATAATTTTGTAACCAATTCTCGACGCTTTAATTAAAGTATATAAATCTAAATTAAAATCTTTTGGAGGATTATCGAAATATTTAAGAAAATTTCTATTAAAAAATTTTGGTTGTGCATTTATATCATTTAAATTTGTATTGCTAAAAATGTTCACAATTTTGGACATCAGATAAGTAAATAAAAGATCTAATTTAGATCTATTATTTCTTTTTCCTTTAATTATAGTTTTTTTATCGTTATTTTTAATTAAATTATATCCTGTTATAATATCCTCAGGATCAGTTTGTAAATCAGCATGAGTCCATGCAATTATTTCCCCACTTGATTTTTTTATACCTTGATAAATGCCATCTCCATAACCAAGATTTTTTTTTATATCTATTATTTTAATAAAGGGAAATTTTTTAGTCTCATTTATTAATTTATCATAGGTATTATCTATTGAGCCATTATTTACTAAAATTATTTCACATTTACCAAGTTTAGGAACTATGTTATTAATTTTTTCAACAAGTTTTTTTATATTATTTTCTTCATTAAAACAGGGAATGATTAAAGATAATTTCATTATTTTTTGTTAAGAGATAAATATACACCAAGCTCATCTGGTGTTCCCACACTATAAAAATTTTTACATTCATTTTCAAAGATTGTATAATTATTTTTTAAAGCTTCAATCAAACTCATATCCATGTAATATTCATTATTTATTTTTTTTTGATTTTTTTCCATCAATAAAATGTTTTCTATCATATATCGAGCTTTTGAAAAAATAAACGCTCCTATTATTATTGACCCTTTTAAATTATTGGGCAATGGTTCTTTACAGCTAATTTGTTTAACTATTGACTCTTCACTATACACCCATCCAAATTGTTTTGGATTTTCATAAGCAAAAGAATTTTGATTAGAAGTAAAAACTTGAATATCATATAAATTTTTAAAATCAGCTAATTTTTTGACATTATAATCATTAAGAATGTCACAAGAAGAAATAAACACAAAGTCATCATCATCAAGATAATTGTAAGCCATTTTACATGACTGTGCCTGTCCTCCCGTATCTTCAGCAACTTTAATTGAAATTGCATTATCAAAATTAACATTTATAATTTTTTCTAAATTGTATTTAGCGTCGATGTCTTTGTCATAAATAAAAATCCATTTATCAGGCTTAGGTATTGATTTGCATACTTTTACAAACATATATTCGTTATCTATTTGTATTAAAGGTTTAGGAGTCTTGAAACCACCTTTGACAAATCTCAAACCCTTTCCAGCCATAGGTATAACAGCTACATTTTTCATAAAATATAATCTTTTAATTTAGTATGTTTTTCGTTTTCTATTAACCACAATGAGTATTTAGATATTATAATTTTTGATGAAAGGTTTGTTTTTAAAAATTTTTTTGACAAATTATCATTCAATTGTTTTTTGCTAATTGAACATATTGTAAAATGAGGAAG